>JBCCCT010000036.1:0-21700 GCA_039033355.1 Pseudomonadota bacterium
AGCCCCGGCCTCGCCCATATAAGGCACAACCAGCAGCATGAATTGCAGCACCGTATCGTGGATCAGCGCCGGTCCGTCGCGGTCGCCGCCTTCCACCAGATCATGACTGAGCCAGAAGGTCAGCGTCGACAACATTTGCTGCACCAAGGGCGCGCGCAGGCGCCGGTCGAGATCGACCACTTCCTGTTTCTCGAGCTGGCCGAGCACATTCTCGATCGCCTGGCGTTTCATCGCAAGGATCTTGCGGAACCGGCTGGCCAGGCCTGGATAGCGTTCCATCATGTCGCCGACATTACGATAGAAGAACCGGAAATCGTAAATCTCTTCGAGGACGATATAGATGAAGACCCAATTGTCCTCGATCGAGGTCACCGCGCCATGACTACCGCCAAGGATGATTTGCATCTCTTCCTCGAAGCGATCAAACAGCGCCTCGATGATGGGTTCCTTGCCCTTGAAATGATAATAGAGATTGCCCGGCGACATATCGAGCGCATTGGCGATATCAACAGCCGTTTGCTTGGCTTCGCCTTCCGAATTGAAAAGCGCCAGACTGACATCAAGAATACGATCGCGTGTTTTCATCGGTTCGGGTTCGCGTATGGGCTGAAAGGCCTGTTTCGCGTGTATATTTGACAGTAAAAGGTCAATATGGAACGAATTTGATTGGCCAAGGTTATCGTAATTTAGACTCTTAACCATAAGAGCAAGCCTTGTGCCGAACGGGTTAATCCCCGTTCCGGGAGGAAATCGGAGGCATCGATGAGCAAAACCGCGGACTATCTTGGGCAGGCAGCTGCCGACTCGACCAACGCACTGAACCCGCTTCTGGGCGGCCTGAACCGACAGGAATTGCTCGGGTCCGTGGCGATGATGTTGCGACGAACGAGTGTCTCTCCGATGGCCAATGCCAAATTCGCCGGCAAGATGGCGAAAGAATCCTATGACATCATGATGGGCAATTCCGAACGCGCGCCGGATCGCAAGGATAAGCGGTTCAAGGACCCGGCCTGGGCCAATAACCCCTTCTACAAGCGCGGCATGCAGACTTATCTCGCGATGCAGGAACATCTCGATGATTGGGTTGGCGACCTGAAGTTGGGCGATATGGAACATGCGCGCGCCGCCTTCGTCATGAACATGATCACCGATGCGATCTCGCCGACCAATGCGCTGGTCACCAATCCGGCGGCCAAGAAACGCGCCATCGACAGTGGCGGTCTGTCCCTGATCAAGGGCCTGCAAAACGCCTATGAAGACCTGACCAAGAATGGCGGCATGCCGAGCCGGGTCGACAAGTCACCCTTTGTGATTGGCGAGAATGTCGCGATCACGCCGGGCAAAGTGGTGTGGAAGAATGAGATGATGGAACTCATTCAATACACGCCGACCACAGAGGAAGTGCGTGAGATTCCGTTCCTCAACATCCCGCCACAGATCAATAAATTCTATGCCAGCGATCTCGATCCGATCACCAGCATTGTTCAATTCCTGCTCAAGAACGGGTTCCAGACCTTTATCATTTCCTGGCGCAACCCAACGGCTGAGCATCGCGACTGGGGCCTGTCCGATTATGTCGACAGCCTGATCCAGTGCACCGAAGTGATCAAGCAGATCACGGATAGCGACAAGATCAATATTTCCGGCGCCTGCTCCGGCGGCATCACGACGGCGACCTTTGCCAGCCTTCTGGCCGCCGCCGGCGACGACCGGATCAATTCGCTGACCCTGCAAGTCTGTGTCCTCGACCCGGAACAGGATGATAGCGAGATGGGCCAGATGGTGTCCGAGCGCAGCCTCGAGATTGCCCGCCGCTATTCCCGCCGCAAGGGCATTCTGAAAGGCGATGATCTGGCCCGCATGTTCGCCTGGATGCGTCCGAATGATCTGGTCTGGAATTATGTCGTCAATAATTACCTGATGGGTGAAGATCCGCCGCCATATAATGTTCTGTTCTGGAATGATGATTCGACGAATCTGCCGGCCCAATTGCACTCTGACTATCTCGATTTCGGACTTCAGAAGCCGTTTTCGAACCCGGGCACAGTGGAAATTGCAGGTCATATGGCCGATCTGACCAAGGTTGATACGGACCTTTTTATCGTCGCTGGTGTCACCGATCACATCACGCCCTGGAAAGCCGCTTATCGAACGACACGCCTGTTTGGCTCTGAAAACATTGAATTTGTTCTCTCCAATTCCGGGCATATTCAATCGCTTCTCAACCCACCCGGTAATCCAAAAGCCAAGTACTTTCGTAATACGAGTATTGCGCCGACCGCTGATGAATGGGCGGCGGGAGCTGAAGAAGTCGCTGGATCATGGTGGACCCGTTGGGCAGAATGGTTGCATGACCATGCTGGCGAGATGAAACCAGCGCCAAAAGAAGGCGGATCAGAGCAGTTCAAGCCGCTCTATGATGCGCCCGGGAAATATGTGTTCGACTAGAAGCCAGAACAGCTTCCTGCGGCACTGACAGGAGAAGGAGGCCCGAATGGCCACCAGAAAACGTGCCAGCACCGCGACCGCGCGCTTGCCTCAGATCAGCATGGAATCGGTCGGACCGTACACGCTGCGGGTCGGCTATTGGCCGGCTGAGATCGCCTCTGACAAACGCCCTCTGCTCTTCTTCAATGGCATTGGCGCCAATATGGAACTTGCCTTCGGGCTTGGCGAGTGGATCCGCGATCGCGAGATCATCACCTTTGACATGCCGGGCGTTGGCGAAAGCGAGCCGGCAAAATTCCCGTACCGTCCCTGGATGATGGCGCGTGTGGCGCGTCAGCTCTGCGACCGGTTTGACATGGGCGATGTCGATGTCATGGGCGTCTCCTGGGGCGGCGCCATGGCCCAGCAATATGCCTTTCAGTACCGCAATTCGGTCGGCAAGCTGATCCTCTGCGCGACCACAGCCGGCATGACCATGGTGCCCGGCAAGATCAGCGCGATCTCGAAAATGGCCGATGCACGGCGCTATACCGATCCGGACTATATGCGCGAGAATTTCCAGCGCCTCTATGGCGAAGCCGCCGATGAGGGCGCCGGACAGCATATCGACAATCTCAAACCGCCCGCGCCGATGGGTTATGTCTATCAGCTAATGGCCTTCCTGGGCTGGTCTTCGCTGCCGTTCATTCGCTTCCTGCGTATGCCGACGCTGATCATGGCCGGTGATCGTGATGCGATTGTTCCGCTGGCCAATGCGCACATCCTGAAATTCGGTCTGCCAAATGCGCGCCTGCACGTGGTGGAGGATGGCGGACATCTCTTCCTGGTCACGCAGGCCCAGGAGACGGTCGCGGAAATCCTCGACTTCCTGGATGAGCCGATGGAAGCGATGCAACCGAAAAGCGTCTGGGAACAAGGCGTCTCAATGGCCTGAAAGCGGTATGTCGCTTTCGAGCTCAGCCCGGTCGAGTGAGATCACTTTCATCGCAAGCCACAACAGTCGCGGCGGACTGGCGTCGGCTTTTTAGCGCTTCATCTTCACGACATTTGCAGGCGGTGCGGCCTTGGTCTCCTGCACCAGCTGCATGCTGCGCAGATACGGGATCAGGGCTGATTGGTCCTGCGGCCGGCTGAACAGATAGCCTTGCAGCTCATCACAGCCATGGTCGCGCAGGAATTGCGCCTGAACATCGCTTTCAACGCCTTCAGCGGTCACGGTCAGGTTCAGGGCATGCGCCATGGAAATCGTCGCGCGGGCAATGGCACGGCTTTGATCACTGGTTTCGATGCCGCGCACAAAGGTCTGATCGAGCTTCAATTTGTCGAACGGGAAGCGCTGCAAATAGGCCAGAGACGAGAACCCGGTGCCGAAATCATCCATGGCAATCCGCAGCCCGAGATCTTTCAGCTTGCGCAGGCGATCCAGGATAAAGGCATTGTCCGACAGGAACACGCTTTCGGTAATTTCCAGCTCGATCCGGTTCGGATCGATTTTGGTCTCTTCCAGTTTGCGGCTGATCAGCGACAGCAAGCGGCTGGAGTGCAATTGCAGAGGCGAGACATTGATGCCGACCTTGGTGTCTTCCGGCATTTCCAGCGTCGCATTGATCGCATGCTCAACGACGCGATCGCCGAGCGAAATGATGATGCCCTGGTCTTCCGCGATCGGGATGAATTCCGACGGCGCGACCGTGCCGCGAACCGGATGGTACCAGCGCGACAGCGCCTCGACGCCGACCACCGCGCCTGAGCCAGCATCCACGATAGGCTGGAATTGCAGATTCAGCGTGTCGGACTCAATCGCCTTGGCGAGATCATTGGCCAGCTCTCTTTGTCCGCGCACGCGGGCCTTGAAGGATTCCGAATATTCTTTCCAGACGCCGCGGCCACTGCTCTTCGCGGCGAACAAGGCAAGATCGGCCTCTTTCATCAACGTTGTGACATCGCCGGAATGCGACTCGATGCGGCGAACCCCGACACTGGCGCCACATTGAACATCCGTATTGGCATAGTGGAACGGCTTCTGCAGCGCTTCAGTGACATCTTCGACAAATTTCAACAGACGGCTGCCGGTCAGCGGACGCGACACCAGGAGGGCGAATTCGTCCCCGCCATAGCGGCATAGCAGATCCATCGGCTCGCATAGATATTCCAGACGCGTCGCGACCAGTTTCAGCACATCATCGCCGCCACTATGGCCGAACGTGTCATTGATCCATTTGAAATTGTCGAGGTCGATCCAGATCAGCGCGCTTTCCGAACTCATGCGGATCTCGCTGTTCAGATGCGCCTTTACGGCTTCCTTGAACGAGCTGCGATTCAGCAGACCCGTCAGCGAGTCATATTCGGTCAGGAAGGCGGCGCGGTTCTCACTGATGCGCAGCTGCGTGATATCAGTCGCCGAGCCGCGATATCCGGCAAAACGGCCCTCTTCAAAAACCGGGCGGGCGGACAGTTTCCAAAAGCGCACATCGGCTTCGATGGAATCCGAGAGTTCCAGTTCCAGCGCAACAATCTCCGAGCCGCGCGAAATACGGGCCCGCAATAATTCACGCTCTGACGAGGCCTTGAACAGGCTGAGCAGGTTCTGGTCCAGAATGGCGTGGCGCGCCGTCTCGCCGAGCAGCTCGTCATTATTGATCGCGGTAATATTGCCGTCTTCCGAGGTCGACCAGAAGAACGTATCCGTCGCAAAGCCGACATCGCGCAGGACCGAATTGATCTCACGCGTCCGTTCAGCCGCCGTTTCCACCTCGGTGAGGCGCTTATTATAATCAGAGAAATACCATTTCGTGCAAATAGCCAGGCCGCTGAAATAGGCCAGCATGACCAGCGAGATCAGGGCCGATGTCAGTTCAGGCTGCAGCAGCGTATTGGCAAGGAAACCGCCAACCGTCGCGGCGATCAGCAGACGCCCCATTTGCGGCATGTATTGCAACAGAACCGCCGCTGCGAGCATGCCACCAGACAGAATGGCGCCGAACACCATGTGCGGATCATAAGGATCGACGATCGAAAGAACCCCGGGCACCACGCCCCAGGCCACGGACAGGGCCACAAAAGGAAACCCTTTGACCAGCGTATTGGCGGCGCGATCGCCATCAAACAATTCCCGGCGCTCGCGGGTGCTGTACAGGAACAGTGTGGCGCATAGAAACACGTGCACCGTCAACCAGAAGTCAAACAGCCCGTTGCCGCCCGCATCCTTCATCATCAGGATGGCTGAACTGACCAGGCTGGCCATGAACAGAACCGGTGCAATCAGAGAGACCAGGGCAATTTCGCGGGCCTTGGTCAGATCGACATTTGTCCCGCCAAAATCCTTGCCGGTCTTAGCCTGCGTCACATTGAAAAGCATGTTCCACCCAACTTGCATTTACGTCCGTTGCTCAGAATAGAGGACAAAGGCCACGGAAGAATTGAGTTGATGGCTGGAATTTTCTCGCAGCAGTTTACTGATCCGAAACGAAGACGCCCCGAGGAAAATCCTCAGGGCGCCAATAATTCTTGCATGATTTTAGAGGGTTAGACCTCAAGCAACATCCGCTCCGGGTCTTCCAGTGCTTGCTTGACGCGAACCAGGAAGGTTACCGCTTCCTTGCCGTCAACGATCCGATGATCATAGGACAGCGCCAGATACATCATCGGACGGATCACCACCTGGCCATCAATCGCGACGGGGCGTTTCTCGATCCGGTGCATGCCGAGAACGCCGGATTGTGGGGGATTGAGGATGGGCGTCGACATCAGCGAGCCATACACGCCGCCATTGGTAATCGTGAACGTACCGCCTTGCATGTCTGCAATCGACAGCGTGCCATCGCGCGCCTTCTTGGCGACATTGCCAAGCTCCGCCTCAATACCCGCCAGTGACAGCTCGTCACAATCGCGGATGACCGGAACGACCAGGCCGCGCTCGGTGCCGACTGCCATACCGACATCATAATGGTTCTTGTAGATGATGTCGGTGCCATCAATCTCGGCATTCACAGCCGGAATTTCTTTCAATGCGGCAACCACAGCCTTGGTGAAAAAGCCCATAAAGCCAAGCTTGACGCCATGTTTCTCGAGGAAGGCATCCTTATAGGTTTTGCGCAGCTCCATCACGGCGGTCATGTCCACATCATTGAATGTGGTCAGCATGGCTGCAGTGTCCTGCGCTTCCTTCAAGCGGCGGGCAATGGTCTGACGCAGGCGCGTCATGCGCACCCGTTCTTCGCGTGGTCCCAGATCGCGCGGCGCTTTCGCTTCAGCCGGCGCTGCGGCCGCTTTCGGCGTGTTCACATAAGCGAGCGCATCTGCCTTGGTGGCGCGGCCTTCGCGGCCGGTGCCAGGAATATCAGCGGGATTAACGCCGGCTTCGGCTGAGATCCGTCGAACAGATGGCGCAACAGGGCGCTCTCCGGTCGCCGCCGCAGGTGCAGCCGAGGCAGGCGCAGGAGTCGCTGCAGCGGGCGCCGCGCTGGCACCGGCACCGGCGGAAATCCGGGCAATCACCGCACCTGGCGTGACGCCATCGCCTTCGGCGACGAGCCATTCGGCAATCACGCCATCAGCGCTCGCGGGCACTTCCAGCGCCACTTTGTCCGTTTCAATCTCGGCAATCGTCTCGTCCTTGGAAACAGCGTCGCCCACCAGTTTGGCGAAACTGGCAATGGTGCCTTCAGCAACGCTTTCGCCCATGCTCGGGACGGTCACATCAACTGTTGCACCGCCCGCTACCGGGGCCGCCGCTGGCGCAGGGGCTGCAGCCGGTTCAGCCGCTGGTGCAGCTTTCGCAGCGCCATTGGCGCCGCCAAGTCGTCCGAGCAGCGCGCCGATTTCGACTGTGTCGCCTTCGGCAGCCACAATCTCGCTCAGCGTCCCGGCCGCTTCGGCAGAGACTTCAACCGCAACCTTGTCGGTTTCCAGTTCGACCAGAACGTCGTCTTTGGCGACGGCGTCGCCGGCCGCTTTCAACCATTTGCCCACGGTCGCCTCGGTCACGCTTTCACCCAGGGTTGGGACTGTGATATCGGTCATGTTTGGTCTCTGTCTTCGTCTTTATCTATGTCTGTTCAGGTGACGAGGCTGTCTTCTACAGGCTTGTCGCTCAAGGCGGATGAGATGAACGCATCTTTCTCTTTATTATGCGTCGAGAGCAACCCGGTCGCTGTTGCAGCTGCGGGTGGCCGTCCTGCATATTTAGGGCGCGCATGCGCACTGCCCACATGGTTGGCGGCCCACTCGATTTCATCGCGAATAAATGTCCAGCCCCCCATATTGCGCGGCTCTTCCTGGCACCAGACCAGTTCAGCTTGCGGGAAGCGCTTAAGCTCTTCCATAAAGGCTTTACGCGGCACGGGGTAGAATTGTTCCACGCGGAGCAGATAAATATCATCCGCGCCGGATTCCTCTCGCGCTTCGAACAAGTCGTAATAGACCTTGCCGGAGCACAGAACCACGCGGCGGATCTTATTGTCTGCCACCAGTTTGACCTTGCCTTCGCGCCCGGGCGTTTCGGCATCATCCCACAATACGCGGTGGAATGAGGACTTGGTATTCATGTCATCAAACGCGCTGGTCGCCAGCTTGTGTCGCAGCAGCGATTTCGGCGTCATGATGACCAGAGGCTTGCGAAAATCGCGGTGGATCTGACGGCGCAGGGCATGGAAGTAATTGGCCGGCGTGGTCAGATTGCAGACTTGCCAATTGTCTTCCGCGCACATTTGCAGGAAGCGTTCAAGCCGCGCGGAAGAGTGTTCCGGCCCCTGCCCTTCATAGCCGTGCGGCAGCAGCATGGTCAGGCCCGACATGCGCAGCCATTTCCGCTCTGCCGAGGAAATGAACTGGTCGAAGAAGACCTGCGCACCATTGGAGAAGTCGCCAAACTGGGCTTCCCACATGACAAGCGCATTCGGATTGGCCAGCGTATAGCCATATTCATAGCCAAGCACCGCTTCTTCAGACAGCAGCGAGTCGATGACTTCGTACTCAGCCTGCCCCTCACGCAAATGATTGAGCGGGGTGTGACGCTCACCGGTCTTCTGATCGATCATGTGACTGTGGCGCTGTGAGAACGTGCCGCGACCGCAATCCTGACCCGACAAGCGGACATGGAAGCCTTCATCCAGCAGGGTCGCAAATGCGAGATGCTCCGCTGTTGCCCAGTCGAGACCCTTGCCGGTCGAAATCGCATCGGCGCGGCCTTTCATGACCCGGCCCAGAGTCCGGTGAATGCCAATATTGTCCGGCACGGTGGTGATGCTTTCGCCAAGCTCTTTCAGCTTTGCCTTGGACACGCCGGTCTTGCCGCGGCGATCATCATCTTCCGGCAGGCCGAGGCCTTTCCATTCGCCTTCCAGCCAGTCCGCCTTGCTGGTGACAACTTCCTTGCCGTCATCGAAGGCCTTGTCGAGGAAATCCTCGAAGGCTTTGACTTCCGTCTCGACCTCTTCGGAGGTCATGAGACCTTCGGAGACGAGCCGCTCGCCATACAGTTCACGGGTCGATTTATGACCCTTGATTCGTGTATACATGACCGGCTGGGTGAACATCGGTTCGTCACCCTCATTATGGCCGAACCGGCGATAGCAGAACATGTCGATGACCACGTCCTTGCCGAATTTCTGGCGATACTCGGTCGCGACTTTCGCCGCATAGGTGACCGCTTCCGGGTCGTCGCCATTCACGTGGAAAATCGGCGCCTGAACCATCAGGGCGACATCCGACGGGTAGGGCGATGAGCGCGAATACATCGGGCTGGTCGTGAAGCCGATCTGATTATTGATGATGAAATGGATGGTCCCGCCCGTGCGATAGCCTTGCAGGCCAGACAGCGCAAAACACTCAGCCACAACGCCCTGACCCGCAAAGGCCGCATCGCCATGCAGCAGCAAAGGCAGCTTTTTCGACCGGTCGAGCTGACCCGACTCTTCATATTGCATGAATTGCTTGGCCCGTGCCCGGCCCATGACGACCGGGTCGACCGCTTCCAGGTGAGACGGGTTGGCATTCATGGTCAGGTGAACCGTATTGCCATCAAACTCGCGGTCCGATGAGGCGCCGAGATGGTATTTCACATCGCCGGATCCGAACTCATTCGCGCCCTGGGTCGAGCCGCCCATGAATTCGTGGAAGATTTTCTCATACTCTTTGCCCATCACGGCAGCGAGCATGTTCAACCGGCCGCGGTGCGGCATGCCGACGACAATCTCATCGACGCCAAGCGCGCCGCCGCGCTTGATGATCTGTTCCAGCGCCGGGACGGCGGCTTCGCCGCCATCAAGGCCGAACCGTTTGGTGCCGGGATAGCGTTTGTGCAGAAAGCGCTCAAACGTCTCCGCTTCGATCAGCTTGGACAGGATCGCTTTCTTGCCTTCCGGGGTAAAGGCGACGCCCTTGTCCGGCCCTTCGATTCGCTCTTGCAGCCAGCTTTTCTCTTCCGGGTCGGAAATGTGCTGGAATTCGATCCCGATGGTCGAACAATAGGTGCGCTGAACAATGTCCAGGATCTGTCGGACATTGGCGTTTTCGAGCCCGAGGACGCCATCAATAAAGATCTCGCGATCCATATCGGCCTCTTCGAAGCCATAGCTCTTGGGATCGAGTTCCGGCTGATATTCCGGCACTTCCAGGCCAAGTGGATCGAGTTGAGCCTGCAAATGCCCCCGGACGCGATAGGCGCGGATCATCATGATCGCGCGGACAGAATCCTTAACGGCGCGTTCGACGTCGGCATCAGACGCGCCAGGTGCGGCGGCCTTGATCTTCTTTTCCAGCTTCGGCTCAAGCAGAACCCAATTGCCGTCAAAAGCCGCCGTTTCTTCAGGCGAGTCCGGCTTCGGCCATTGCTTGCGCTTCCAGCTGGCGCCATCCGCATTGCGCGCCGCATCGGCGCTGCCATCGCCCAATTCCTGGAAGAAGGCGCGCCAGCTTTCCGGCACCGAATTCGGATTGGCCGCATATTTGGCCTGCATCTGTTCGATCCAGACCGCGCTGCCCCCATACAGGAATAAAGTGTCCAGCATCGCAGCATTTTGTGCGCTGCGACCGCCGTCTACGGGGGAACCGTCATCTGCCATGATCTACCGTCCTTGTTGTGGACGGCCCGGCGGGGTCAAAATTGGCCTCGTCTGGCCGCCCTTTGCCTTCATATAGTGCGGCGTTAACCTTTCAAAACCTCTACCATGGTCGTGCCCAGACGGGCAGGACTTGGCGATACTTTGATTCCGGCGGCTTCCATAGCTGCAATTTTGGACTCAGCATCCCCTTTTCCGCCTGAAACGATGGCACCGGCATGGCCCATTGTGCGGCCTTTTGGTGCGGTACGTCCGGCGATAAACCCGACCATGGGTTTCTTGCGGCCTTTCTTGGCCTCATCGATCAGGAATTGGGCCGCTTCTTCTTCCGCAGAGCCGCCAATTTCACCAATCATGACGATGCTTTCTGTCTCGTCATCCGCGAGGAACATTTCCAACACGTCGATAAATTCCGTGCCTTTGACCGGGTCACCGCCAATGCCGACCGCAGAGGTCTGACCAAGGCCTTCGACAGAGGTCTGGTAGACCGCTTCATAAGTCAGCGTGCCAGAGCGAGAGACCACACCGACAGAGCCTTTCTTGAAGATCTTGCCCGGCATGATGCCGATCTTGCACTGTTCCGGGGTCAGAAGACCCGGACAGTTCGGACCGATCAGGCGCGAATTGGACTTGTCCAGCTTGGCTTTGACGCGAACCATGTCGAGGACGGGCACACCCTCTGTGATGCAGACAATCAATGGGATTTCAGCATCAATCGCTTCTTCAATCGCTGCCGCAGCGCCGGCTGGCGGAACGTAGATGACAGACGCATTGGCGCCGGTTGCGTCTTTCGCATCCGCCGCATTCGCATAGATAGGCAGCGCCGCGCCATTATCCGCCGTCCAGCTTTCGCCAGCTTTGCGCGGATGCGTGCCAGCGACCATTTGCGTGCCGAAATACTCAAGCGCCTGATTGGTATGGAAAGATCCGGTTTTACCGGTCAGGCCCTGGACGATAACTTTTGTGTTTGAGTCGATAAGAATAGACATGTCTCTTAGGCGCCTTTCACGGCTGCAACAATTTTCTGGGCGGCATCGTCGAGATCATCAGCCGGAATGATATTCATTCCGCTATCGGCCAGGATGGCCTTGCCCTGATCGACATTGGTGCCTTCCAGGCGGACCACCAATGGCACAGCCAGCGAGGTTTCCTTCACGGCCTGAATCACGCCTTCGGCGATGACATCACATTTCATGATGCCGCCAAAGATATTGACCAGAATGCCTTTCACGGCCGGGTCTTTCATGATGATCTTGAAGGCCGCTGCAACTTTTTCAGCATTCGCGCCGCCGCCAACGTCACAGAAATTGGCTGGCTCTTCGCCATACAATTTGATGATGTCCATGGTCGCCATGGCGAGGCCCGCACCGTTGACCATACAGCCAATCGTGCCATCCAGGGCGATATAAGCGAGGTCCCATTCCGAGGCTTCGATTTCTTTCTCGTCTTCCTCAGTCGTGTCGCGCAGCTCCATAATGTCCGGATGGCGGAACAGCGCGTTGCCGTCAAAGCTGACTTTCGCGTCGAGCACGCGGAGGTTGCCATTCTCCATGACGATGAGCGGATTGATCTCCAGCATCGACATGTCCTTCTCGGTGAAGGCTTTGTAGAGAATGGGGAAAAGCTTCATGCCATCTTCGCGGGCGGCGCCGGTCAGGGCCAGCGCGTCGCAAAGCTGCGCCGCAGCCGCTTCGGTGACCCCTTCGGCCGGATCGATTGGCAGGGTCAGGATTTTCTCCGGCGTGTCATGCGCGACCGCCTCAATGTCCATGCCGCCTTCGGTCGAGGCGACAAAAGCCGGACGACCGGTTTCGCGATCGACGAGCAGAGAGAGGTAAAGTTCCGAAGCAATGTCGGCACCATCCTCGACATAGAGCCGATTGACCTGCTTGCCTTCGGCCGTGGTTTGCGCCGTGACCAGGTGATTGCCGAGCATCGCCTTGGCATGCGCCATCACTTCTTCCTTGGAAAAGGCCAGGCGAACCCCGCCTTTCTCCCCGGCTTCCGCTTCGATGAACTTGCCCTTGCCGCGTCCACCGGCATGGATCTGGCTTTTCACGACCCAAAGCGGCCCCGGTAAAGTGTCGATCGCCGTTTGGACGTCATCGAGCGTTAGGATGGGGACGCCAGCCGCCACAGGCGCACCGAATTCCTTCAGGACGGCCTTGGCTTGGTATTCGTGAATGTTCATATGAAATCAGCCTCTTGCAGCATGCGCAGATTCGGGATCGGACCTGCGAAAGACGCGCCGCTTATAGCATCGCCATCCCCGCTGACAACCGGCTACAACCGCTTTTCCGACAGGCAGAATCCACTATGCGAACCCTGCCTCTGCAAACAGGTGCGCCTGGCCATCCAATTTGGTCCTAATTTGCACCAATTTCTGCAAACGTGAGCACGTTTTCGCGCACAACTGCGCCAGCATTATCCTTGATCTGCAGTGTGACCACCTGGCCGGCCCAATCGATCTCGACGGCACCATAATTCTCTGGCGCGAATCCCGGACCGACCTGGCGCGCATCCAGCTCCGCATTCTCGGTTGCGAAAGCAACATTCAGCGAGGACGAGGTCAGCTCATGCGCCGCATAAGGCAGCATGCCTTCTTCTTCATAGATAAAGGCCGTGTGCCGATCCCCAGACAGGAACACGACGCCTGTGGCATCGGTCCGCGCGATCAGGTCGAACAGACGCTGACGCTCATCCGGCATGGTCGACCAGGCCTCCCAACCATGCACGGTCGGCATGACCTGAACCGATGACGCGATCAGGCGAATGTCGGCTGGCTGCTGCAACTGGTTTTCCAGCCAGGTCCATTGCGCGGCACCCAGCATGTCCTGCATCGAGCCTGATGCCGCTGGCAGATAGCGTTCCTTGCCCTTGGCACCCCAATCATCGGTCGGGGTCAGGACGGAACGGAAAAAGCGAGTGTCCAGCATGATGACCTGGGTCCGCTGACCTTCCGGTCCGAACGTGCGGGCATAATAGGTGCCGGGCCATTGACCGACATCTTGGCTTTCCAGATCCCAGAAGACTTCGTGAATACGCTCGGCATAGGCCCGGAAAGGGAAATTCCAGCCGGCATCATTGGCGCCGAAATCATGATCATCCCAGGCCACCATCATGGGCAGGTTTTGCCGGACCTGCTGAAAGTCTTCGCGCGCGGCAAGGTCGGTGAAGGATTCGCGGAGCTCTTCCAGGTCCGCATCATTATTGACATAGCCGCGGCCATCACGGTCGCCATAGACATTGTCGCCGACCATCAGAAACAGGTCCGCCTCTTCGGCAGCCAGGCTCATCAGCGCACTGGAGGGGCCTTTTTCTTCATCCAGGCAAGAGCCCAGCAGGACTTTGCTGATCACCGCGTCGCTGGCTGGCAGCGACTTCCCGGCAGGCGCTTTTGGCAAGGCCGAATCCGGGATGGTGTCATAATAATAGTCCAGCGCTTCCTGAGCGGATTCGGGTTTTGGCGTGAAAATACTGATGCCGCCTGATTCTGTCGCGCACCCGGTCAGGGCGAAAAGGACGGCTCCGGCCAAAAATCCCCGCTTCATATTGCTCTCCTGCTGAATAGATGATCGTGCTTCCTTATGCGGCAAGCGCGACAGCTATGTAACAAGATTCTTTTTGCATCAGGCTGCGAAGAACACATCCCACATCAAACGCCCTGGCAGGAATGAGAACAGACCGGCAATGACGATGCCGCCGACAAACATGCCGGTCATGCTGTGTCGGTGTTGGCGGATGTCGCGCCGGCGAATGGCCGCAATCCCGAACGGCAAGCCGATCATCGTCCAGGCGGACAAGGCATGTATCGGGCTGAGCGAGCTGCCCATCAGACCCGTCAGGAAGAAGGATGAGACCGCCGTCACGGCCATGGCGGTGACCCAGATCCAGCCCAATGTCTTGTGAAAACGCAAGCCTTTCGGCGCGAGCAACAGGATAACCCCAACGACAAATGCACTCAGTGCCGCCACGACATGGATCTGAATGGCGAGCGAGGCGGTCAGGATCGGATCCAGCGAAAGTCGAAATCGAGGTTCGGCTTCAGGATGTGCGGCCAGGATCAACTGGCTGATGATCACATAAAGGACGCACGCGCCCAGGATCGGCCAGACCGATCCCGGGACGCGCTTGACCAGGGCGAAGAGTGAGGGGGTTGGAGGAAACGCTGTTTTTATGGTCATTCCCTTCGCCTCACGCCCAGGTGCCGTGAAAGCCCAGCGGCCAGGAATAATCGGCCTGCCAGATACAGACCGGGCCGTCGCTGACATTGGCCGCGTCGAAGACACAGATTTCGGTGACGCCCGCTTTCACGTTCAGGACCGGGCCGACCAGCCAATTATCGAGATCAGACTGGCTGCCGGCTTTCGGTACGAACAGGAACTCCTCAACAATCCGGTTATCGCCAAATTCGAAATTCCGGCTCTCGCCTGTTTCCCAATTATGGGTCGCAAGACCTGTTGTGCCTGGACGGGCTGAGGTGGCGCCGCTGGTCAGGGCCGTCAATTGCCGGCGCTTGCCGCGATACCGCGGATCCACTTGCGGGAACTCTCCCGCAATGTCCGTCTCAACAAGCTTGGCGTCGCCGGACGTCGGAATAATAACCTGGGTCAGAATCCCGTCATAGAATGGATCATGACCGCTCCACTCACCGCGAATTTCGGCTGAGCCACCGCCCACGCCAAGCACCGGTTCCTTGTACAGAACAACATCAAACTTGATCGTGCCGTCGGATTCCTCCCAGGCCGAGCCCGTATGGTAGAACATCCGGGCCGGCGCCTGGGCCCAGCGCTGATTGCTGAAATCATCCTTGTCGACAATCAGCATTTGCAAACCATGCTGCGGCTGCCATTCAAACCCGGCGACGACAGGCGGACGCAGATTCTCATTGATCCAGGGCTGCACCAGGATGATCAGATGCCTTGCCGTCATCGTCCAGTCATGGATGTAAGCGGCCCGGCCAATATCGACCATGCCGAAATCTTCAAGCTGACCGGCCTTGCTGATCCGGTAGATCCCGACCCGGGACCCACCGACCGCGAGATTCCAGACGCGGCCATCCGGCTCGACTTTCGGATGCGCCAGGAAGGGCATGCCTTTCAGGTCATCGCGCCAGGTCTTGGGGCCGGTTGTGTCCAGGGTTTCAGCATTCATCGCGAACGCCGATCCGGCTTCCCACAAAGCGAGCAATTCGCCATTCACCATCAGGACAGACGTATTCGCGGCATTCACATCATCTGAGCTCTGCACCGAATAGGATTCATCACCGAGGGTCCCGAAACCGGGCGCCAGGAACTTGTCTGCGGCGAGTTCTTCCTGCCGCTTGCGGGTTCCGACGAACCTGGCTTGATGGACCGCCTGACCATTCTCGATCGCGATGCGATGGACCAGGCCGTCGCCGTCAAACCAGTGGCTGGCATAATCGTCGCCATACTGAAACTGGGCCGGACCATTGCGATAGAGCGAGCCTTTCAGATCGGCGGGTGGTTTGCCGAAAACGAGGTTCATCGGGGCCGGCGCAAACCCGTCCCGCGGGGCATTCTGGTAACCGATGTGCCAGGCCGGCATGCCGGCTTCGGCCTGGGCCGGAGCCAGGCTGGCGCAAGCGCCGAGTGATCCGATCATTCCGGTGCCAAGGCTGGCTTCGATAAAGTGTCGACGTGAAAGTTCCATTGGGTCGCTCCGTTCTGGTCCGCTTGGCGGTCAATCAGTTCATTGTAATCGTGTGGACGGTTCCGTCGGATTCAACGGTGAATTTCGCGGCCTCCCACTCGGCCGGACCAAAGCGGCCCTTGGCATCATTCGAGAAGGCATAGGGCTCCGTCGGCATGCCGAACGGATTGGTGTTCATTTCGCCATCATCATTGACATCATGGTACAGACGGACCGCATATTCGCCGGGCTCCAGCCCCTCGAAAACGGCGGTGACAGAGTCGCCCTCGACATTCAGGTTCGCCCCGGTCACCGCGCCATCGCCATTATAGGTGGCCTCGTCGAACAGCCCCATCATGATCGACCCCTTTGCCTGGGCAATGCCTTCAACATTGACCGTCAGGTCAGAGGCGGCGGCGATGGGGGCAGCCATCATGCTGGCAGCAAGGGCGGCGATGAGAGCAGAGGTGCGGGTCATGTTATGTCTCCTGGATATGTTGTTTCGAGCAGGTCGGGCTGCTGTGAAACAATCGATGACAGGACTTGGACATGACCGCAGCTCAAACTACGTCTGGGGACTGGAATCGTTCGCGAAATGCAGCCAATGTCATTCGCGAAACGTGAATGAAGGGGCTTTGCAGTTTGCGTATCGCGGTTGAAATCCTGAGATGGTGCGCCATCGTGGCGGGCCTGGGGCTGATTTTCGCCTGGCTTGGCGTTTACGGCACCTCGAGCGCACCTTTTCCAACGCGGTGGGCGTTCTGGACGACGACCATGGTGGTCGGCGCGGGTGGGTTCGCGATTGTTGAACCGTTCGTTTTTGGGCGTCGATTTGAGACCATGGCGCCGATCTTCAAGATCGGGCTGACCGCAGCGATTATTTCGGTGCCGGTCACCCTGACCCTGGTTTTCCTGCTCAATCGATCGCCGCCAAGACTCGAATATCTGACCATGCAATATGGCTATGTCCTGGTGATTTCACTAATCATCACCTCCGCCTCTTACTTGTTGAAAGTCGCCGCAGACTCGCGAAACGCGCCAGAGCCTAAGGCCAATCCCGTATCCGACTTCCTGCAGCGCTTGCCGGTCAAGTTTCGCACCGCCGACCTGTATGCCATCTCGTCCGAAGATCACTATTTGCGCGTGCATACCAATCTCGGCGAAGAATTGATCCTGATGCGCCTTGCCGATGCCGTGCGCGAACTGACCGGAGCCGACGGGTTGCAGGTCCATCGCTCCTGGTGGGTCGCCAAAACAGGGGTCACGGAAGAAAAGAAAGTCGATGGACGCAGTCTTCTGGTTCTGCCGAATGGCACGGAAGTCCCGGTTTCACGCAGCTATCGCACCAAGGCGAAAGATGCCGGTCTGATCCGTTAAGACTTGTTAACCATCAAATCGCCCTATTCGAAACACGCATAGCCCCTATTCTGTATGCACAGTGTTCATCAAGGACGGTCGTCCCCATCTGGTCGTTAACAAAAGATAACGGCGAGATCGCCAGAAGACGAAAGCAAGACGATGAACACCAATCACTTTTTCTCCCGCAGCCTGACCCTCCTGTTCACCGGCGTCACCGCCCTGACCCTGTTCCTGGTCGCCTTCGCGCCCAGCGCGCCGCTCTTCGCGGGCTAAAGTCGGCCTTGAAAACGCTCCTGACAGGTCTTGTCAGGGGCAATGCTTGCCCGCCCCGAGAAAACCGCCTAACCGCTTGGCATGCCTGAGCTTCCTGAAGTTGAAACCGTCCGGCGTGGCCTGACACCTGCCATGCAGGGCAAGATGATTGAGCGCCTGGACGTCAATCGACCGGATCTGCGCTTCCCGTTTCCTGAAAAGTTCAAAACCCGCGTCGAAGGCGCCACCATTACGCATATGGGGCGTCGAGCCAAATTCCTGGTCTCCGAATTATCGACCGGAGACGCCCTGATCATGCATCTCGGCATGTCGGGCCGGTTTACCGTGAATGACGCGCCGACGGCGGAATTTCACGTCGGTCCAGGCACCAATCCGGCACATGATCATGTCATTTTTCATATGCAGGATGGCGCGACGGTGACCTATAATGACCCGCGCCGGTTCGGCTTTATGGAATTGTGGCCCATCGCGGATCTGGACGCCTATCCCCGGATCGAGCATCTCGGCCCTGAACCTCTGTCCAACTATTTCAGCGCGGCCTATCTCGACGAACAATTTCGCGGCAAGAACACCCCGATCAAATCCGCCTTGCTGGACCAAGCCGTGATTGCCGGCCTCGGCAATATCTATGTCTGCGAAGCCTTGTTCCGGGCCGGGATCAGCCCACGCCGCAAGGCGCATAGCGTCGTCGGCAAGCGCAATGCGCGCCTCGCCCCGGCCATCAATGAAGTGATCGCCGAGGCGATTGCGGCAGGCGGCTCATCCAT
The DNA here is from genome assembly GCA_039033355.1 of Pseudomonadota bacterium. Lineage (GTDB taxonomy): Bacteria > Pseudomonadota > Alphaproteobacteria > Caulobacterales > Hyphomonadaceae > Henriciella. Next base: position 18,560 of record JBCCCT010000036.1, read on the forward strand.
TTCAGACTTTGCCAGCGCCAGCGGCGAGCTCGGCTATTTTCAAAAGCACTTTTCTGTCTACGACCGCGAAGGCGCGCCCTGCGACACGTGCGGGGCGACCGTCAAACGGATCGTTCAGTCAGGTCGATCGACGTTTTTCTGTAGTGTTTGCCAGCGTTAGGCGGTTTTGCGGCTGCGACGGCGCCATTTGGCCAGGGTCGCGACGGCCACGACGCCCATAACACCGGCAATCATGGCATATTCGAAGACAGCCGCGCCGTCTTCGGAAGACAAGTCTTTCTCGTCTCGCCTTTTGCCTAAAAATAAGTCGCGTCGTGTCAGCACTTTCAAGGTCCCCGTTTGTCCTCGTGTACTGCAAATAGATTACACAAAACCTACTTTTATTATGCCGGTCGTGGAATTCTCGCGACTATATTTTGGCGCTTGTAACCCTCAATTGCCCCAGAGACGTTGCCACCAGGAGCGTTTGGGTTTCGGCTCCGAAACCCCGACCGCACTGGCGGAAAAGCCGCCATCCGCCATTTTCTGCTTGATCTCGTCCAATTCCCAGCCGGTCAATTTGGCCAGACTCTCGGCTTCCGTATCCCAGCGCGAGACCAGGTTTTCGGCATAAATGCCCGCCTCTTCGCATTGGCCATAATCGCCGCGCCAGGGGTGGCGCAGGACATAGCGTCCCTGATAATTCTCGCGATCCCCAGTCACCTGAAAATTCAGATCCTCCGGGAAGGTTTGACCGTCATAGCGGACATGCAGGCGCGTGACGAAAGCATCGACCGGCTGTGGTCCAGGTCGTCTCGGCATGGGCTGAATATCGCCTTGCGGCCCCTCATCCAGCCACATCACGCCCAGCTCGCGCAGCTCTGACCGCGACAGCGGATTGGCCGCACACGGGTCGCACCAGGACATGTCCCAGGCATATTCCATGAACACGGCCTTGCCATTCTCTTTCTCGGTCTGGTGTTCGAACATGGCTTTGTAAAAGTCGCCAAACTCATCCTTGACGAAGATTGGCACATCCATGTTGGAAGGCAGTTTCACCGTCTTGTAATTGGTCGTCTCAACCCGGCCCTGGCGAGTGATCGCAAAGACAAACAATTCCTGTTTGCCATCCGCATTTACCGTGCCGAGCCGGATCGGCAGCATGAAATTCTCGTCTTCATAAGCCACCTGGATCGGGCGCAGCATGGACGAACCGTCATGCCGCTCAAGATTCACTTTCGCGACGAAGAATTTCATCCCGCGCTTGAGATAGGCCCCGACCACGTCTTCAGCGCCATCGGGGATGCGATACTCATTCTGATTGAGCCAGGCGATCAGCCCATCGCTTTCCACGGCTGAGAGGATGAGAATGTCATACTCGCCGACTTCATACTCGGCCTCGATCGTGACGCCAAGTTCCGCTGCATCTTGTTCGACGAGCTCCAGTACGTCGTTCAGGCTCTGTGGGGCGGCTGACATCGCCATCTCGCGATACCGCACCCGTTCGCACGGATTCTCATCATAATATTCAACCAGACGCGGCGCGGTATATTCATCCAGATGATCGACCAGTGCTGGATTTGCGACATTAATTTGCTCGCGAAGCGGGATATCGACCACCGGCACGACCATGGCGAATTCATTGACATCACCGCGATAGTCCGACGCCATCGTGATCACGGTGCGCTCATCATCGCGCACCAGGACCACTTTCGAGGCATCATTGAACAGGTCCGTATCGGCCTTGGCGACATAGAAGCCGCAAAAGGCGGAAGCCACAGGCGCGCTAAGCGCGAACGATGTAAGGCCGAGGGCGCACGCCCCCGCGAGGTGTTTCAGGTTCATGAGATTTTCCCTTTATGGTCAGCCATTCAAACCGTTTTGCCGGCAGCAAATGGTCGAGCAGCGGAGTCAGAAGCGCCAACCCGGCCAGGGCATACAGCATGGCGCCGCGAATGTGATATTCCCAGCCAAGCCAGGCCGCGAAGGCAGCCACGGCGATCGCAAAGATGAGCCGCGCGATCCGGCTGTCAGGCGTCGAGCGCGGATCAGTGATCATGAAGAAGGCAAAGACCAGCAAGGCGCCGGATTGCAATTGATGAATCGGGATCGCCATCGGGTCGCCTAGATAAAGCGCGCGTCCAAACAGCATGGCGGCAAATCCCGCCAGAAAGCCCAGCGCAATGTCGAGCCGTTTGGCACTCGACAGGACCAGCGCCGCAAACCCAATCGCAAAAGCAATGAAGAGTGGCGCCTGCCCCCATTGGCCCGGCGATACCCAGGCGGCATTGCCGGCCAGCAGGCTGATCACGACGATGCCGATACAGGCCGGATTGAACACATGCTTGCCGCGATAGCGGATCAGGAATTTGGCGCTGATGGCGATAAAGCCCGCAGCCAGCCAGAACCAGGCCGAATTGGCCCGCAACAGGATCGACAAGGAGAGGGAGGTAATCAGCGCGGACTTCCACTGAAAGTCCGCAAACCATCCGACAAAGCCGGCCTGCAGATTGGAGGCCCGCCAATGGCTGCCCGACTTGGTCTGTCGCCGCGCCTTGCGCGCATTCAGCCAGACGGTGCCAGCCGCCTGCGCAAACATGGCGCCGAGAATGGACGCCAGCAGGGCTTTCGGTCGCGCCCCGAAATCGCTGGTCGTCAGCGAGATTACAAACAAGCTGGAGAGGGCCAGGATTTGCCAATGCCTGGCATCCTGATTGATGGCTTTGAACAGCCTGAAGCTGTGCGTCCTCACTCCCATGGATTGATTAGAACACACCAAATGCGGGCGAATTAGGGCATAGTCGGCCCTTCAAGCCGTTTTCCTGACGCAAGTCAGGATCCACGGCGGTCGAGACAGGAATCCCGGCCGCCATGGATGCCAACTGGCGTTGGCAATGCGGCGTTCGGGTTGAACCAAACGGTGCCCAAGCCGCCCTCCGCGACACCTCCGACACTAGCTCTTTAAGACTTGTCGTCTTAGATGGCCCTTATGAGCGAGCAAGATACTGTTTCCTTTGGGTTTGAATCCGTCACCCCGGACGAGAAAGTCGACCGGGTCAAAGGCGTGTTCCGCTCCGTTGCGTCAAAATATGATGTGATGAATGACTTCATGTCCGTCGGCATTCACCGGCTGTGGAAGCATGACACGATGAACCGGCTGAA
>JBCCCT010000037.1:0-21664 GCA_039033355.1 Pseudomonadota bacterium
GCGGGGAGCTGGCGCACCGGACGCTGGCTCGCCAAACAGGTTCAGACCCGCAAAGTCGATTTCCTCGTCCAGCCGGATGCCAGCGACAGCGAAGGACATGTCATCGTGGCCGGTTTTGGCCGCGTGGGCCGGGCCGTGGCGCACATCCTGGAAAAGGAACAAGCCGATATTGTCGGGCTCGACATCAGCCCATCCACCGTCGCCAAGCAACGCGCCACTGGACGCCGGGTCTATTTCGGTGATGGCGGACGCGATGAAGTCCTGCAGAAAGCCGGACTCGCCCATGCGGGTCTGGTCGTCGTGACGCTGGACAATCAGATCAGCGCCGAAGCCATGGTGAGGACCGCGCGTACCAGCCGTCCGGATGTCCCGATCCTGGCCCGTGCCAGAGACGCCGATCATGCGCAGCTTCTGTACAAGGCCGGGGCCACATTCGTCATTCCCGATGCGATCGAAGCGGGTTTGCAAATGTCCGCGCGGGCGCTGGAGGAGATTGGCTATGACAATGAATCTGTGCGCACACTGATCGCGTCAGCGCGTGAGACCGAATATTTGATGGCGAACGAAAATACCGAGGAAACAGCCGATTAGAACGGCATCTTGAAGCCAGGTAGCATGCCGCCCATGCCGGCGGTTACATCCTTCATGGCTTTTTCCATCGCCTGATCGAGATTCTTGCGTGCCTCGCGATGCGCGGCCTTGACCAGATCTTCGATGATTTCAGCCTCGTCCTGCATCAGTGACGGATCAATCTTGATCGCCACCAGTTCGCCTTTGCCTTTCAGGGTGACGGAGACCAGGCCGGCCCCGGCTATGCCTTCAGCTTCGGTCTCTTCAATCTGGGATTGCGCCTCTTGCATCTTGGCCTGCATTTGCTGGGCCTGTTGCATGATTTTGGTGAGATCGGTCATGGCGGGTCTGTCCTGGCTTTATGAGCGGCGTTTCAATGGCACGACATTGTCCGTCAACGTGTCCGGATCAAGAGGTGCGCTGTTTTCAACATCGACAACTTCCGCGCCCGGAATAGCGGCCAGGGCCGCGGCAATGTCAGGATGCTGCGCGGCGTCCTGCAATTGCTCGTGGCGCTGGCGCGTCTCCGTTTCCTTCTGGGTTTCAACCGAGGACTCGGACAGCAGAACGTCCCAGTCCATATCAGTCTCATATTCCAGGAAATCGGTCAGCCGCCGCAACAGATCCCGCGGCGCCCCCGGATCCACCGCACAGACCAGCCGTCCAGGCGTGAAATTCTCGGCCCGGATATATTTGCGGGCCTCGCCCCAGAGGCGCGCTTCCTTGCGCGAGTCGAGATGATCCAGCACGTCGCGAAAGCTCGCCATCTTGTCCGCGCTGGGCGGCACCAGCTGGACCACAGACGTCGCCCCGCCCGAGGGTGAGTCGCCCGCTGGTTCAGGCTTTCCCGCGGCGCCCGAGGCCCCTCCCGCGCTTAGCAAGCGGGCCGCTTCTTCCGGGCTTGGCAAGCGGGCGGCGGTGACCAGGCGCAGGACGACCATGCGCAAGGCGGTGTCCGCTTCCGGGGCGGTTTGCGTATCGCGATAGCCGGACAGGAGAATCTGCCAATTGCGCTGCGCCTGCGCGGGGGTCAGGGCGCTGGCCAACTCGTGCGTTCGACGGGTCCAGTCAGCCGGACCAGGCAGGCTGTAATTATTGCCAGCGGCCTGGACCGTGGCAATGTCCGCCGCGATTTCCAGCATGTCCTTCAGAATGATCAGGGGATCCGCTCCGGCCCGCACCTGTTCGGCGACTTCATCAACGGCTTTCTGGGCTTCGCCCTGAATGGCGAATTCGAACGCATCCAGCAGGCGCAAGCGATCGCCGAGGCCGAGCATGTCGCGCACGCGGGCGCCGGTGACCTGGTCGCCGTCCAGCGCCTGGACAATGGCCTGATCGAGAATGGAAAGCCCGTCGCGCACAGAACCCTCGGCCGCGCGGGCGATCAAGGCCAGCCCCTCTTCGGAGACATTGGCACCTTCCTTGTCCGCCACCTTGGCCAGGTGCGTGGCGAGGGCGGCGCTATCGAGACGTTTGAGGTCAAATCGCTGGCATCGCGACAGCACGGTGATCGGAACCTTGCGGATTTCGGTCGTTGCAAAGATGAACTTTACATGTGGTGGCGGCTCTTCCAGCGTCTTCAACAAGGCATTGAACGAGGCGGTCGACAACATGTGAACCTCGTCAATGATATAGACTTTGTGCCGGGCCGAGACGGGCGAGTAGCGCACCCCGTCCAGCAATTCGCGCATGTCCGCGACGCCGGTGCGCGAGGCGGCATCAAGCTCCAGAACATCCGGATGATTGCCCGCCATGATGGCGGCGCAGAAATCGCCGGGTGGGTCCAGATCCATGCTCGATGCATCCTGACCTTCACGCGTGTAATTCAGGGCCCGGGCGAGCAACCGGGCGGTCGTTGTCTTGCCGACCCCGCGCACCCCGGTGAGCATGAAAGCATGCGCAACACGCCCGGTTTCAAAGGCATTGGTGAGGGTCCGCACCATCGCTTCCTGACCGATCAGGTCGGAGAACAGGCGCGGCCGATACTTGCGGGCGAGGACCTGATAGCCCTCGTCTTTTGACGCGCCCATTTCCGCTTCTCCAAACATGGAAAAGGTGGCGTCATCGCGCTCGGTTTCGTCCGGGGAGTCGGGCGTCTCAGTCATCGTCAACGCTTATGGCAGGGACTCGGGGGTGGCGGCAAGCGATGGCCGGATTTCGTTGCCGAAATCTCACAGATTTGAGCAGTTTCGAACGGGCGACCGAACCTTTGAACATACACCGAATCTGCGGTTTTGTATTTCTCTCTTTGTCTCAGTTTGTCGCAAGCATTTCATTAATTTCTTTAAATATTGCAATGACTTACGGGCACCTTCATGCTTCCCGGATACTCAATCTTGGGAAGACTTAATGAGATATCTAATTCCAGTTGCAGCCCTGTCCGCGATCAGTCTCACGGCCTGTGGAAATGGCGGTGATGACTTCATCAATGCTGCCCCCGTGATCAGTTCGGGCACGGCCCAATCCGTGACCGAAGGCGCCACCGTGCAATTAGACGGATCGGCAACCGATCCGAACGGTGACGCGTTTACCGTGCAATGGTCGCAAGACTCCGGGCCGGATGTGGTTCTGATCGATAGTGACAGCCTGGACGCGTCCTTTGAAGCGCCGAACGTGAATGAGGCCGTCGACATTGTTCTGCGCCTGACCGTCACGGATTCGCGCGGCGCCAGCACCAGCCAGACCATGACGATCTCGATCGCCGACTCCCCGCGCGATGGTCCCTCGCCGCAAGGTATTCCGGATGACACAGAAACGCGCCGCGACCGGGCGCGCGGCAATCGCAACAATAACCGGCCACGTGTGAACAATCGCGAAGTGCGGACTTATGATGGCACCAATAACAATGTCGATAATCCGACCTGGGGCGCAACGTTCGAGCATTTGCAGCGCCTGTCGCCGGCCGATTATGCCGATGGCGTTTCCGAGCTGGCCGGCCCGGATCGACCCAGCGCCCGCGCGGTCTCAAATGGCGTGGTCGATCAGCCGGAAGGCACGTCCTTGCCGAACAGTGTGAATGGCACCGACTTTATCTGGCAATGGGGCCAGTTTATCGACCATGATCTTGATCTCACTGATGGCGCCGAAGAGTCGGCCGATATCCTGGTTCCGGAAGGCGATCCATTCTTTGATCCGTCAAGCACCGGCACCCAGGTCATCACGTTCAACCGGGCTTTGTTCGACAGCTCTACCGGCACCGATACCAGCAATCCGCGCGAGCAGGAGAATGAGATTACCAGCTGGATTGATGGCTCGATGATCTATGGCTCTGATGATGAACGAAACGCCGCCCTGCGCGAAACCGACACGCCCTTCCTGGCCACCAGTGAAGGCAATCTGTTGCCCTTCAATACGAGTAGCCTGACCAATGCGAACGGCTTTGTGACCGACCCGACCAGCCTGTTCCTGGCCGGCGACATTCGGGCCAATGAGCAGCTCGGCCTGACCGTCATGCACACGCTATTTGTGCGGGAACACAATCGCGTTGCGCAAATCCTGCTGGACAATGATCCGGACGCGGATGTTGATGATGTCTATGAACAGGCGCGCCGTATCGTGATCGCCAAGATTCAGGTGATCACTTATGAAGAATGGTTGCCCGCGCTGATCGGGGCGGACGCGATTGCCGACTATTCCGGTTATGATGACACGGTGAATCCAACCATTTTCAACGCTTTCAGCGTCGCGGCCTTCCGGCTGGGGCATTCCATGCTGAATGAACAGATCCTGCGCCTCGACGCAGCGGGCAATGAGATCGCGGATGGTCATCTGGACCTGAAGGAGGCGTTCTTCGCCGGGCCGTCTGTCTTGCTGGAAGAGACCGACCTGGATCCGATCCTGCGCGGGTTCACGACCCAGCTGCACCAGGAGATTGATGCGCTGGTGATTGACGATATTCGCAATTTCCTGTTCGGCCAGCCGGGCAGCGGCGGCTTCGATCTGGCCTCACTCAATATCCAGCGCGGGCGGGATCATGGGGTGCCTGGCTATAATGATATGCGCGAAGCGCTGGGCCTGACCCGGGTCACGCAATTTGGTCAGATCACGTCTGACAATGACCTCGCCGAGGCCCTGTTCGATACCTATGGCGATGTCAATGAAATCGACCTCTGGGTTGGCGGCCTGGCTGAAGACGCGGTCACGGGGTCGCAATTGGGCGAACTGTTCCAGACCATCCTGGTGCGCCAGTTTACGGCGCTGCGCGATGGTGACCGGTTCTGGTGGGAAAACGACCTGAGCGCCGGTGAGCGTAATCTGGTCAGCGATACAACGCTTGCCGAGATCATTCGCGACAATACCGATATTGAGACTGAAATTCAGGACAATGTCTTCATCGCGCCCTGACGATTGATCAATCTGAGTCGCCCGCCTCTTAAACGGAGGCGGGCGGATGGGATCGCCATTTGGGTATCTTCACCCATATCGAACCGCGCCTGGCCATCTAGGTTGATGGCATGATCAAAACACACATTCTTCCAATCCTGTGCCTGTTTGCGATGGCGTGCACAGCAAGCGACCCAACCATGCTGGCGGCAGCGGACGGGCCGATCCCGGTCAATCCGGACCCTGACCCCCGCGCCACGATCGAACCGGTGAGCAAGAAAGAGAAAAAGACACGCTGCCCGAGCAAGGTCAGCGTGAGCGCCTATCGAAACCTGATGCCAGGTCCGGGATACAACCCAAGCAAAGTCCCGGCCTCGATCCAGGTCAGTGTGGAAGAAGACGGAAACTGGGCCATCGCGTATAAACCCGGTAAAGCGGAAAATGCCATTCTCTTGAAGTTGTTCCCGACCGTCTCAAAGCATGTCAAACCACCTGCACGCCCGGTCTGGCAGCGCTCGCTTCACAAACCCATGTCGGACGAGGGTCGGACCACATTTCGTATTGTGAGACCAGGGGCCCGAAGCGTGGAGATATGGTGCGGCTCGGAAATGATCGCACAGGCGCCGATCAGAGCCGTGCGCTAGTCTTCATCGTGTATGGAGTGGAGACTGGACAGTGACCCAAGCGGAAAACTCGTTAGGGCTGCTTCGTTCCCGACCTGACCCGGTTGGCGAGGAGCTCGTCCACCGCCAGCCTCCGAGGGCTATATCGCGATTGCAGACCGGTTTGACAAGTCATCAGCGCAGAATACGCTCGGCCGATGACAAAGACAGGCATTGGCGACCATCTCATCTCCTGCGCAGCCATACTGGTTGTTGAAGATATTCACCGGTCCGTCACCTTTTACCGTGATCAGCTCGGGTTTGACGTGGCGGAGATCTGGGGCGACCCGCCCAGCTTTGCGATTGCCGATACGCCGCGCGCCTCGATCATGCTGAAACAGGCGATTCACCCGGACAAAACCTCTACACCCGTTCCGAACACGACCCGCGTCGGCGGCCTCTGGGACGCTTATATCTGGGTCCGCGACCTGAAACCGATCCTGGCGCACCTCGCCACCACCGGGACCCCGCATTCCGAGCCGGAAGAAATGCCCCATGGCTGTACAGAAATCGTGGTGACGGATCCGGATGGATACCTTATCTGCTTCGGTTATTGCCCTTAGGATCTGAATTTTGACGACATCGAACGACATTCCGCTGGCCAGTCACCCGGTCAACCGCGCCGCCCATCACCGCACCGACACTGACTGGCTCGGCGCCGCGAAAAAGCGGGAGGATGTGCTTGTCTTCCTGATGCAGAAAGGGGCGCCGCTGGTACAGATGAGCGGCCAGAATCTGGTCTGGCTCGGCCCCGAATTCAGCCGCCTGCCCGGCCTGGAAGAATCCGTTTTCCTTGGCGAAGACAAAGCAGGCGCCCCGGTCTTTGCGGTCAATCTCGGACCATCCTTCAAGCTTGAAGGATCGCTATTGCAAGGCGCTGGCGAGTTTACCGACATGCGCGCGGCAGCGAGCGGCCTCAGCCCGATGGAAGCGAATTTTGCGGCCACGGCGCGCAGCCTGCTGGAATGGCATCGCAGTCATCGCTTCTGCTCCAAATGCGGCGCCGAGAGCGAACCGGCCGAAGCGGGCTGGAAACGCGTCTGCCCGTCCTGCGGCGCGGAACACTTCCCGCGCACGGACCCGGTGGCGATCATGCTGGCCGTAAAGGATGATAAATGCCTGCTCGGGCGCCAGGCCAGTTGGCCTGCTGGCTTCTGGTCGGCCCTGGCCGGCTTTGTCGAGCCCGGCGAAACCGTTGAACAAGCCGCCACGCGCGAGCTGGAAGAAGAAGCCGGGATCCAGGCCGACCCGGCCAAGGCCGAATATCTGTTCTGCCAGCCCTGGCCGTTTCCATCCTCATTAATGGTCGGCATCATTGTCGAAGCTGAAACGACAGAAGTCTCGGTGGAGCAGGATGAGCTGGAAGCCGCGCGCTGGATCACCCGCGAGGAAGCCCGGCAAGTCATCGCCGGCACGCATCCGGATATTTATGCTCCGCCGCCCATGGCTGTGGCGCATCATATCCTGAAAACCTGGGCCGAGCGGGATTAGTCGATCGTCAACAGCCGGAATCATTATTGGCACCGTTTGAAGACCGCGCCAATAACCAATTCTAACTGTATTTGGTTTGCAAACCTAGCGCACGGTCCCGAACTTGTAGACGCCGGTAATCGCAAACACATTGATGCCGCCATCAATACCGTCTTCGCTCGGCTCAATCCGGGTATAGTCGCCGCGCAGACCAATCTGGCTGGTAATCATGACCTCGCCGCCCAGACCAAATGCGAATCCATCTGAATCCGCATCCGTTGAAACGCCATTGGTGGCCGACTGAAACTCGCCCACCGTATAGCCGAGGCGTCCGAGCACATCGACGCGCGGCAGAACCGGATATTTGGCCACGACGAAGCCGCCAATTGAGTTTTCCAGCTCGACATCGAAGCCATCGGCATCATCCGCCCCCAGCCCGAGGGAAGTTTCCACTTCCGCCCCGAGCAGGCTGTTGAACCAGACTCCGCCGCGTGCGGTGAAGGCTGAAACATTGGCATCATCTGTGTTGAAGCTGGATACACCGCCATTCAGGTAAAGCTCTGATTCTGCCATGGCGGCAGGGCTCAAGGCCAGGCCGACCAGGACTATCGCGAGTGCTGTTTTCTTCATGATTGTCTCCCGAGACGCTACATTTCACGATCCGAGCCTCATTAAGCAGCAATTGGGTTTCCTGAGTGTGAAGTCTTGGTCATTAAATTGTTAACAATTGGAAGGGGTGCGTTGGCCATGGTTTGGGGGGTGCGAGGTTGATTCTCGGCCGGGAGCGGATATTGGCTCCGTGTCCTACTTGGGGCGAATTTGGGTCGCCTAAAAAGGCGACAAACGTCATCATTGCTGACCTAGCGAGTGCAAAGTATACGCATTTGAATGACGGTATCGAACATTCTTATCACCGGAGCCAACTCTGGGCTCGGTTTCGAGGCGGCAAGACAATTCGCGCTCCGTGACGGTGTTGAAAAAATTGTCTTAGCATGTCGGAACAAAGCGAGAGCTGACGAAGCACTTCAGAAACTGGAAGCGCAGACAGGTAAGAGAATTTTCGAAATTTTGATTGTGGATGTCGGTGATTTAGAGTCATGCCGCAAAGCGGCCGAGACCCTAACCACCAAGATCGACGGCGTCGTTTTGAACGCTGGTGGTGGGGGCGGAATCGAACCCACAAACGTGACCAAAGACGGAGTCACGTTTATTTTCGCGATTAATGTCCTGGGTCACGTAAACTTTGTAGATCGGATGATGGACAAAGGAAAATTGTCCGAAACAGGATCTGTTATGTACGTTGCAAGTTTTGCAGCGAGAGGCGCCCCGGAAGTTCGGGTGCCGAAACCTCCAATAAGAAAGGGCTCTGTCGAAGAATGGACGGCTGTGGCAGACGGCACTAAATTCGGCGAAAGCTCTTCTTATACTGACATCTATGGCGCCACAAAACTAATGGGGGCAATGTGGACCATGAGCATGGCTCGGAAGCACTCTAAAATGAGGTTCATGACCATTGACCCAGGTATGGCGAGAGGCACCTCCGGCACCAAATCGCTCCCAGTTTTTCAAAGACTAACCATGGAAACAGCGATGTGGGTTATGCAAACACTCGGCAGAGCTCACTCGGTTGACGTGGGTGCGAAGCGCTATGTGGATGTCATGTTAAACACACATGACTTCACGTCTGGTGTCTGGTGGGGGAGCAAGAACGGGCTGACGGGGCAGCTGGCGGATCAGGTGGAGCATTGGCCTGAGATCATCGGAAATGAGGCCGCACAAGACAATGCGAATATGGCCATTCACAAGTTCCTCTAAGCTCGCTACGACCCCCAAACTATGAGAAGAACGAACGTCCTACTAACGGCGATTTAAGCCACCCAGCTAACATCCGCTTTGACGCCGAAAGCAGATATTGAACCTCACCTCCATCCTCCCCCCAAAAAGAAACCCCCGCGTGAGAAGGGTCACGCGGGGGTATTGGCGACGCACAGACAAGATCGGGCGTCTTAAGGGGGAGAAAGCCCTCAGTCTTGCAGCACAGTCGGCCAATTCTGGTCGCCGCTGGAAATGAATTCCGCGCGCTTTTTGTCCCAGCGTTTCTGGATGCCCTTATTATAGTTCAGGTAGAGCTTGCCATCGACCACGGCCCAGCGACGTGCGTCGCCCTTGGCCGTCTTGCCCTGTGCGACGGCCCAGGCGCAATAGCCGCCATATTGTGGCGCATATTTCGCAGGATCGCCGAGGAAGAGATTGAGGTTCTCTTCGCTGACAAAGCGGAATTCAGCGCCTTCATAAGTGGTTGAGTATTCCGCGCTGCCTTTGGTCGGCTCGCCAACAGTGAAATAAGCAACCGTGTCATAGCCTTGCAGCGCCAGGTTGGAGCGTTTGGCGGTATAGATCGGATCCTTGTCAGCGAAGGCAGCGGGCGCAGAGACGGCAACCGGGCCGGCGGCGATGAGAGCAGCAGCAATCAGTGTACGGATTTTCATGAGATTCGTCCTTTTAGGTGTTTAAGTTTCCGGGAGGAAAACGGCAGGATTATGAGCGGCCTGGGAAGAGTGTTGTTTTCAGGCCCGCGAAAATCGCGGCGAGCTCTTTGCGGCGGATGATGATCAGACCAAGCGAGGTCAGCCAGACCACAACGGCCATGAAGAACAGACCGCCGCCATCATTGTTCGGGTCGATGCCCAGCGGGGTCCACAAGTGGAAATTGACAGCGCCGCTCATCACGGCGAAAGCGATAAGCGCGCCAACCGCCTGCAGACGACGGAAGGCCGGAAGAATGCCGATCAGGAGCAGCGATGCGGCAAACAATTCGGCGGTGCCGATGACATATTGGCTGAACAGGCCGGTCTGAGCGAACAGGCCATCAGCGCCAAAACTGGCAGCCCAGTCATTCAGCTTGCCAAAAATGGTCTGGGTCTCGGGTGCGTTGGTGAACTTGAAGCGCAAGCTGTCCAGGAAGACGAGCGAGGCGATGCCGGCAATGGCATGCGGCGCGATGGATTTGGCTTTGGAGACCAGCCCGGTGGCTTCGGTCTCTGGTGAGATGGTGTCGGTTAAACTTGTCATAATACCCTCCTTGCGGTGTGCCCTTCACATACGCGCGTCTTTCTTCACTTACGAACCACGACTGTGTGAGCCTCAGTCACGTCGGTGTGAGCGGTTTGTGAGCCATCCGGAGCGGGTCCAAAAAAAGGGCCGCAGATTGCTCTGCGGCCCTTTGTTGACGGGGGATCTGGCGTCTAGGCAGCGACGTGCTCACGCTTTGATTTTGGCGTCCAGGCATGCTTCTGGAAAGCCTCATTGACCGGGGTCTCTGCGACGTGATTTGTATAGTTCGAAATCACTTTCAGAGCGACGCCCAGAATAACAGCCAGGACAGCGGCGCGGTCATATCCAGCCTTCAGGAAAGTGTCGACATCACAATCGGAAACGAAGCCGCGATCGATGACAACTTTCTTGGTGAAGACGCGCAAGGCTTCGAGTTTTGGATCGGCAATCGCGCGGTGTTCGCGGACGGCGTCAATCACGCTCAGATCCAGGCCAGCGCCTTCGGAAATCGTCGTGTGTGCGGCGACACAGAAGTGACATTCATTTTCGACGCTGGCTGTGATCGTGACGATTTGCTGCTCCAGCGGCGACAGGCCGGTTTTGCCGAGCTGGTCGGCCAGCTGCGTGTAAGCGTGCAGAACAGCCGGGTTTTCAGCAAACACAGCATAGAGGCTCGGGACGAAGCCCATTTTCTTTTCAACGCCGGCGATAAAATCGTGGGCGCCTTCAGGGGCGGTGCTTGAGTCGTGTAGTGTAAAATTGGCCATTTTTGGCTCCTTAGGGGTCAGGGGTCGGCAGGCCTTTGGGCCGTCGATGATCGGTAAATGGCGCATACCCCCCTTTTTCAGAACCGGGAGAGGTTCCATATAGCCCATGCATTTTTCGCATAGGAGCTGCTCGGATGGACCGTATTGATGCAATGAGACTGTTTTTGCGGGTCGCAGATGCCGGTAGTTTTTCCCGGGCTGCAGCCGACCTGTCGATCGGACAACCGACGGTCTCGCGCCGCATTCAGGACCTGGAACATCAATTGGGCGCCGAACTGTTCCACCGCACCACGCGGGCCCTGTCGCTCACCGAAGCCGGTCAGAGATTCTATGGCCGCGCACAGGACATTCTCGCCGAGTTTGAGGAAGCAGAAGCTGAGGCCCGCGGTCTCGATCAGGAGCCGGTCGGCATGTTGCGGATCAGCGCCCCGCACTCTTTTTCCAAACTGGTCATCACGCCGGCCATTGCCGGGTTTCTCGAAAAATACCCGCATGTCCGCATGGATCTAATGACCGACGATACTTATACCGACCTGGTCACAGAAGGCGTGGATCTCGCCTTTCGCCTGGGCGAGCTGACCGATAGCGCGCTGATGGCGAAACGGATGTTTGTCGCCTATCGCGGCATCTGGGCCGCCCCGTCTTATCTGGAACGTCACGGCGCACCGGCGACTCCCGACGAGCTGAAGGATCATCAGGGCCTGGTCTTCCGCCAATCACTGCAAGGCCAGCAATGGGTGCTGAAACATACTGAAACCGGTGAAGAACAGCGGATCATGATGGATGGCCGGTTCCGCGGTTCGTCTGGTGATACGCTTCTGCAGGCCGCGGTTGATGGCCTCGGTCTGTTCATCGGGCCGGACTGGCTGGTCTGCCCGCATGTCAAATCCGGTGAGCTGGTACGCGTCATGCCCGATTGGCGCGGCGCTGACTTGCCGCTTTCCGTCGTCTGGACCGGCGGCAAGCTGCGCGGCAAAGCCCGCCTCTTCGTCGACCATATGCAAGAGGCGTTCAGCCAATTGGAGAATGTCGGCCGTTAGGCTTCGACGCCTGACTTGCCACGATCCGTTTATTGCGCCCTACTGTCGACATTCAAGACGATGGGACGGATGAATGGACCGGTTTCTACTCCTGATCATATGTGTTCTGCTGGGCGTTGCCACGGCCATATCGATGCATTCCCAGGAGTCGACTTCCCCCGCCTCTGGCGACACGACCCCGCGTTTCCTCGGGCGGACTGACGCCCCGAGCCATCTCATTCTGGCACAATCGGACCAGCAAAGCGCTGACCTCGCTGCTGGCACATTTTCTTATCGCGCCTTCGTCAAACAGACTCGTGTCGAGGACCGACATGATGTCTATCCGCCTGCAGATGTCGTTTCCTTCACATATGAAGCGGATGGCGATGCGGCCGATCCCAAACGCCCAATTATCTTCCTGTTCAATGGCGGCCCCGGCAGCGCGTCCATCTGGCTGCACATGACCGGCTTCGGGCCGGACAAGACCAGTGCCGACCTGATGGATGCCAGCGAGGGTGATGTCCCACTGACCCGGGAGGCCAATCCCGGCTTCCTGATTGATGTCGCGGATCTGGTCTTTGTCGATGCCGTCGGCACCGGCCTGTCCCGCGTCGCGGAGGACGGTGACGAGGCCGCCTTCAAGGATTTGCGCGTCGATGCCCGGGCCATGTGCCGGTTCGCGCAAAACTGGCTGAAAGGTGAGGACCGCGTCGGCGCGCCCGTCTATGTGGTCGGCGTCAGCTATAGCACGCTGCGTGCCGCTGGCATGGCGAGCCATCCCACCTGCGGCGACTTTCGCGCCAATCTGCGCGGCTTGATTTTCGTCTCCGGACTGCTCGACCTGCGCATGCGCCACCCACGCGATACAATGGGTCGTGTCAGTCATTATCCCAGCATCGCCGCCGCGGCCTGGCATCGCGATCGGGTGGATCGATCGCAATGGTCCGATGATTTCAATGCCTTTCTGGAAGAGATGGAAGCCTATGCTGTCTCAGTGCTCGCGCCGGCCATTGATGCGGGCTACCAGCTGTCACCGGATCAGGAACGCGCCATTATCGACGAGCTGCACACGCAGCTCGGCCTCGACCGCCCCAGCGATACGGTTGTCTCCGTCTCTGCCGCCATACGCAGCGCCGAGCGAAAAATTGGCGGACGCCTGCCAGCTTGCGGTTATGATGCGCGGTTCAATTGCCGCCGACTGGGGTCGCATCCTGACCTCCCCCTCTCTGCCTTTGGCAGATATCTGGAAGCAGAGCTGGTCGACCATGTCGCCGCCTTGACCGGCTATGAGATCGATCCCGACCAGTATTATGCCCTGCGCGGCAATCGGTTCAGATCTAACTGGGACTACCGTTTCAATAAAAGCCGCGAAAGCGGCATGGGCACCGATATGGCGGACATCCTGTTGCGCCGGATCAAGGTGCCGAAGCCGCTGCCGCAAGAGGTGGACCCGGATCTTCCAGGGGCGATGCAAACCGCTACACGGGCCGCGACGACGCCGTTTGGACGCGTACCCTTTATCGAAAAAGCGCCGACGCGGATCATGGTCGCGTCAGGCATCCATGATTTCGTGACGCCCTATTATGCCATGGAGCTCGCGTTGCTGCGGGCCGGGCTGGAGCCCTCGCAATTCGAGATGCATCTCTATGAAGGCGGCCACATGATGTATCTGGAAAAAGAAACCGGACATCAGCTAGCGGCTGATATCCGGTCCTTTATTCGCAGCGTTGAGACGCCGTCCTAGCCAGCTTGCACGCTGGCAATCCATTCATCCACCCGACGTTCGAGAATCGCCAAAGGCAATGCGCCGCCGCCCAGAATGGTGTCATGGAAGGCGCGAATGTCGAACGCCTCGCCCAGCTCGGCTTCTGCCTTGCGCCGCAGCTCCTGGATTTTCAGCATGCCGACTTTGTAGCTGGTCGCCTGTCCTGGCAGTACCAGATAGCGACGCACTTCGGACCGGGCCTGGGCCTCGGTAATGGCGGAGTTGGCCATGAAATATTCGACCGCCTGCTCTTCGCTCCAGCCCTTGGCATGCAGGCCGGTATCGACGACGAGACGGATAGCCCGCCAGATTTCAGACCCGGCGCGGCCAAAGCGTGACAGCGGGTCC
The DNA here is from genome assembly GCA_039033355.1 of Pseudomonadota bacterium. Classification (GTDB taxonomy): domain Bacteria; phylum Pseudomonadota; class Alphaproteobacteria; order Caulobacterales; family Hyphomonadaceae; genus Henriciella. The sequence continues at coordinate 13,979 of JBCCCT010000037.1, forward strand.
TGATACGTGCCAGGCATTTCGATGGCGAGCCATTCCGAATACAGTCCCCAGCCTTCGCTATAGGCGGTGATCCCGGCCTGGGTGCGGAAGGTTGGAACGGCTTCCAGCTCCAGCTGGATCGCGATCTGCATATGGTGACCCGGCAGACCTTCATGATAGGCGATGACTTCCAGCTCGCGCTTTGGCATCGCGGTCATGTCGGACAGGTGGGCATAATAGACCCCTGGCCGCGATCCGTCTGGCGTTGACGGGAAATAGTGCTGCGCAGCGCCGTCCTGCTCCCGGAACGGCTCGACCCGCTTCACCACCATGTCGGCCTTGGGCAGAATACCGAAATAGTCTGGCAGCACCGCCTTGATGCCATCAATCGCAGCCGTGGCATCATCAATATAGCCCTGGCGACCTTCATCCGTGTTTGGATAATAGAGCCGCTCATCATCCTTGGTGTCGCGCAAGAAGGCGAAAAAATCCTGCAGGCTGCCTTCAAATCCGAAATCGGCCTGAATCGCTTCCATCTCGGCCCGCAAGCGCGCGACTTCCGACAATCCAATCTCGTGGATCTCGTCTGCTGTCAGTGCGGTCGTAGTCTGGTTGGCCAGGCGTTCATTGTAATAGGCAATGCCATTCGGCAGCGCGCTGACGCCAGACGCTTCCGGTGCCGCATTGACCTTGTCCTCTTCCTGCCAGGCGATCAGACGCTCATAGGCGGGCTGCCACTGGTCAACCAGCGCGGTGCGAATATCGGCGGTCAGCTGATCGGCCTTGGCCTGATCAATGGCCTCCTGGTCAAGCAGATTGGCAATCTTGGCTTGCGCATCGGCCCAGATGTCGCTGTCGACCCCGCTCTCATCAAACGGAGCGCCGGTGATGATTTTCTGCGCTTCCGCCGTCACCAGATCAAACGCAAAATAAGGCGGTCGAACGCCGCGATCCGCCACTGTCCGCGACTGGTCGAGGAGCTGATCCATAGCCCGTACGCTGCCTTCGATGCGCAGCAGGTAATTGTCCATATCCTCGCCATCAACAACCTTGTGGAACGCGATCAGGAGTTGCGGGAAGAAGGTGTGAATGGCCTGCATCTGGTCAAACACATAGGCATTGTAGCGAAACTCATCGGCCGCCTCTGCCCGCTCCGCCTGATAGATCCAGAGGTCATAGGATGTCTTGGCATCCGGGGTCAGCTTGTCATAGTCGAAACTGGCCTGCAGCTCGGCGACATTGACGCGCGACCGGGCCAGCTGTGCGTCCAGCGCGGCTTCCGAGAAATCATCAATCTCGCCCTGGCGCTCATCCCGACCGAGAAAGGTCAATTGAATCGGACTTTCCAGAACTTCCAATTCATACTTCTCTTCAAACCAGGCATTCAGCCGTTCGGTTTCCGCCGCAATCTCTTCTGCGGTCGGTGCGGTTGCTGTTTCGACGGATTCTGTCTCAGCTTCCGTGGAGGATGCACTCGGCGCGCGCACGACATCACAGGATGACAGTGCGAATACGGTTGCGAGGGCGGTGAATAATGTCAGATTCTTACGCATAATCATGGGTCTCCCAAAACACCAATTTATCGTTAAACGGCAAAAAGCAGGTTTTGCGAGCCGCAGCAAGAGCGAACGTTGTGAGAATGCAGCTGTGGTCTCACAGCCTGTTAACTTGGCAAAGTCTATCTGAAGGGGCCTAAGCGCTGGGACCCTCCAAGGAATGACCATGATCCGACCTCTGATTGCCTCCGCCGGTGCCCTGTTATTGTCCGGTTGTATCGTGACCAGCACCGCCGGCCTGTTGGTCAGCGGCGCAACGCTGGCCGGCAAGTCGGTCTATTACACGGGCAAAGGCGTGTATCAGGTCGGCAAATTGACCGTTCGCGCGGCGGATGGTGTCCTCGATGGGACGGAGCGGATGTTGCGGCTGACCATTCTGACGGCCGATGCCACCGGCTCGGTCGTGCGCACCACGCGGATCATTCATTCGACCGCTCTTGAGGCAGAGCTGGCGGCGCTTGAACGCACAGAAGGCGTGATCGAAGTTATTGTCGAACCGGCGGAATAAGGTCTTTTATCTTCACCGCTACGGGATTATATTGGTCTCGTTCTTATGAACTATGGTGATAAACGCGCGTGTAATAAGCGGTTCGGACCCGGGGGCGGTACCCGGCGCCTCCACCAAAGACCCTCTTCAGCGGGTCATTTGGGGGCGAAATAGGATCGACGGACGTGTAAAGACGATGCTTTCACCCGCATGAGCTGCGTTAGAAGCTCACTCAACAATAGTTGCTAATGACAACTTTGCTGAAGGTGAACTGCTCGCTGCTTAACGCAGTGCGCATAAACCGCTTTAACTCCTAGGGCATCAGCGCCTTAGGCGGGGCCCGGAGGCGCCTGGCAACAGAAGCCTCCACTAAATCTGGGTGGCATCGCGCATTGTGCTGTAATTGCTGCAGGATGAGCTGAGACATAGGGACAGACTTCTCGTCTGGGGAAGTTCATTATTTCGGCTCGCCTAAAGCATGAACGCCGTTGCAGGAGATGATTCGGGGGTCTATTGAGAACCTCCAAATGGGGAATGGGTATGACCGACTATATTGGATATGAAGCCTTGACGCAGGCCGCCATGCGCGGCGTCGTGCGCGAAGCCATGCGGCAGGCTGAAAAAGGGTCGGCCCCTCCCGGGGATCACCATTTCTATGTCACCTTCCGGACCAAGGCGCCCGGGGTGAAAATTCCGGATCATCTGATCGAACAATTCCCGGAAGAAATGACGATTGTCATCCAGCACCAATATTGGGACCTGGAAGTGCATGATGGGCATTTCGAGATTGTGCTCAAGTTCAATCGCGTGCCGCAGCACCTGTCGATTCCCTATGTTGCGATGACCCGGTTCGTCGATCCGGCCGTGAATTTTGGCGTCAGCTTTGAAAAAGCGGGCGCCGAAGGCGATTCATCTGTTGTCGACCCGGCGCTCGACCAGGCCAACGGTGACGCGGTTGATGCAGACGCGCCGAAAGAGGGTGAAGGCGACACAGTCATCAGCCTTGATGCGTTCCGCCGCAAATAAAGATGGCAGACACGCCTCCTGACGAAAAACCGCGCATCTCGGATGCCGACATGCTGGCGCGGTTTCAGAACAGCAAGAAACGCCCCCCATGCTCCGAAACACTCGGCATGCGCCTGGCCGAAGTCGAACAGGAGGCCCAACGCATTCGGATGGACTTTGACGTGCCCGGCATGTTTGCCAACCCGACTGGCGCGGTCCAGGGCGGCTTTATCGCCGCAATGATGGATGAAGCCATGAGCACATGCTGCATCATAGCCTCTAACGTCACCATGACGGCGCCGACCCTGGAGATGAAAACCTCTTATCTCCGCCGTCTGATGCCAGGAAAAGCGTCAGTCGACGCGCGGATCCTGAAATGGGGACGCTCCGCTGCCTTTATGGAAGCCGAGTGTTTCGACGATGCCGGGCGCCTGGTCGCCAAGGCGACCGCAACCGCGATCCCGATGCCGTTCAAGCGCCTCAGCTAGGCGTGTTTGCCGTCGGCAGGATTCACATCATTGCAGCAAAGACGGGGATCGCGATCAGGATATTGCCCAGGATCGCCACGCCCCAGGCCGCGGACCGCAAATAGGGCACACCGGGCAGGTAGAAGAGCGCAAATGCCACGCGCCCGCCCAGGTATAATCCGGCGCCCCAGAGGGTCAGCGTTGATGACAGCTCCAGAAGCGCAACCAGCATGGCCAGCGGAATGAAGAGCAACATGCCTTCAATATGATTGGCAATGGTTCGCCCGGTGCGTTCCTGAAAGGCAGACTTGTCCCGCGCCGCATCGCGGCTGCCCAGGCCCCAGGCCAGACCTTGATTGAGCGGGACCAAAGTACCCTGCACCATTAAAAGAGTGAATAGAATCAATGTGGTCCAAACCACTGCGGCAAGTTCGAAGGCCATATGGAGCTCCCTGTATTTTATAGTAACTACAGTTTTTATAGTTACTAGATTTTGTCAAGCAAATTCGCTAAAGCAGATCCATGGCCAAGAAGAATCTGCCACTCTGCCCGGTCTCTCGCACCGCTTTCATCATTGGTTCGCGCTGGACCAGCGAGATTATTCGCGAATTGGTGGATCATGGCGCCCGGCGATTCTCTGACTTGCAGGACGCGCTCAGCGGAATTGCGCCGAACACGCTCTCGAATCGACTCAAAATGCTCGAAGATCATGGTGTCATCGAACGCCGTATCTATGACACGCATCCCCCCCGTTCAGAGTACCATTTGACCGAAAAAGGCAGCCAAATGCGGCCCATAATCGACGCCATGCGCACCTGGGGACGGCACATTTCCTAGCTCGCCCAAATAAGCTGAAATCGCAGCGAACACAGCAGGGTCAGAACAAAATGTGCCCCAAAAGTCACCACTATTCAAAACAGTTGGCACGAAAACTGCCTGATCTTGTTGGATTTTTGGCGATATGCTACGTTGCGGAAGCGAAACATCATACGCACGTAGAAGACGAGGACTGTGATGCTGAAAGCCTGTCGTGGGGTAGTACTGGCGACTGGAATGTTAAGTCTCCCTCTGCTTGCACAGGCAGACTGCCCACCCTCAGATTCGATTGACCGCTATGCGCAAACCGCCGGGGATGCCCTGACGGCGTTGCACGAGCTCGTTCCGGAATCCCAGCAACAAGCGCTCGAAGACCGCTATTCGGCGATGATTGTCTTGAAGTGGCAATGGCAAGGCAGGGACGCCATCCGCGCGGATGAAAGGGCCGTGACTCAATTGCTTGGCTGTTACCAGGATGCCAGTTGCGGCATCCGAGCGAACGACCAGATCACCACTCAGATCGTGGCCAAACTGGAAGAAAGCAATGTCGATCCGCTTTTGCTGGAGAGTCTGTTGCCACAACAACCGACCCCGCGAACTCTGGCCTGGGCCGAACGTATCCTGGGCTGTAATGCACCGGTCCAGACTCCTGCTGCCCCGATTTTGCAGACCGCGCCAATTGAAACGGCAGACACGCAAGGCTCACAAGCTGAATCGGTCAGTTCAGCCGCCATCATTGCAGAGCCTCGAACCGTGGCTCAACGACCTGTCCAACAAAATACTGTCGCGCAATCTCAGCCGACGGTCACCACCACGATCGAACCCGTGATCGCGACACCGTCATCAATTGTCGAGGCGGAAGCCCCCCTGGAGGCGCGGATAGAACCCGCAACAATGGCGGTCGCGCAATCAAGCTCGGTCAATGTCAGCGAATTGATGTTGACGGCGACAAACCTGGTCTCCTCAGGCAAACCGCAAGAAGCGATTGAACCTCTGGAAGCGGCCTGTTTCATCGAAGCGCAGGGAATGACCAGGTCGAGCGCGTGCGAAACCCTGTTTTCAGTTTACACGAACTCGCTGGTGGCATCAGAATATTCTGAAAGCTCGCAATCCTATCGCGATCTGTCACAGCGACTGTGTGATATCGGGTATAGCCGTGGCTGCGATAATCTCAGTCGCTATCATGCTGCTCAAAGCTCAGCCGAAGCGCATCGCGCAGCTGTTGCGTACGCCGAGAAGTCTTGCAATTTGGCCAATGCCGAGGCCTGCGCGACCGTGGCCAGCTTCTATTTGTCTGGCCGCGCCAGCGAACCGGACCCGATCGCTGCACGCGCAAAACTGGAACAATCCTGTGAACTGGGCCGCCTCTTGTCATGCCAGGAAGTCGCCGATTTCTATCAGCGTGGCATTGGCGGTGAGCCGGATCCAGGTATGGCCCTGAAAATGGTCGAGGCGTCTTGCCCTGCAGGGTCGACCGAGCGCGCAGACCTGTGCGTCTCAGCCGCGGACTATATTCTGATCAATGAAGCGCCCGGCGAAGTTCGCAGCGCCCGCGTTCGGACATTTATCAAACGGGCCTGCGAGATCGGTCATGATGTTGGCTGTGCCTGGTATGCCGAAGACCTTGAAATGGGGATTGGTGGCGCGGTCGATCTGCGCGCGGCACGCAAAGCGCGTGTGACCGCTTGTGAATATGGTGATCAGCAAAGCTGCAATTCACGGTCCTAGGACGCGTTCATTTCGCGCACACACATGTAGATGCCTTCGCGGTCGCCGACCCGGCGTTCGACCAGCAGGCGCGCGACTTGATGATCATCCTCAAAGGCATTGCCGGTGAGACTGTCGAGCAGCGCCTTGGCCAGATTGTCGAGATCCATCCAGGGCGCATCGCCGGTATATTCCATAACGATGTGGACGTCATAATCGCCATAGCCCGGGCGCAGGCGTTGAAAGTCCTTGCGAAAGAATTCGCGGAACAGCTGCTTGTAATACCGGGTCTGCGTGGTCAGGCCGTAACAACGGACTTCGAGCGCGCCGTCTTCAGTGATCCGGCCGCGGACCTTGCCATTCTTGATCCAGCCATCCACGCCTAGTCGACCCAGCCCGCTGTCTCGCGGCGCACCACGTCCGCGATGACATCAATCGCGGCGTCGCTATCATTCAGGCATGGGACGACGGAATAATGCTCGCCGCCAGCTTCAAGGAAGGACTCGCGGCCCTCCATGGCCAGCTCTTCGAGCGTTTCCAGACAGTCGGAAATGAAGGCAGGCGAAACGATCACGACATTCTTCATGCCTTGCTCAGGCAGGGCTTCCAGGGTTTTGTCCGTATACGGTTTCAGCCATTCAGTCGGGCCAAATCGGCTTTGAAACGTGGTCATGGCAAAATCATCCGCCCAGCCCAGCGTCTCGGCCACCAGACGCGTCGTCTTGTGACAATGACAGTGATAGGGATCACCCTTGTCCAGATAGGCTTTCGGGACGCCGTGATAGGACATCAACACCTTGTCCGGTTTGAAATCCAGACCTTGAATATGGCTTTGAATACTGTTCGCCAGGGCCTCGATATAGACCGGCTGGTCATGGAAGCTGGCGGCCGTGCGAACGGCCGGTTGCCAGCGCATCCTGGCCAGGACCTTGAACGTTCGATCGCAGACACTGGCCGTCGTTGCGGCTGAATATTGCGGATAGAGCGGCACAACACAGATCCGGTCACAGCCCTGGTCTTTCAGAACAGCCACTTTGGAGGCGATGCTCGGATTGCCGTAATTCATGGCAAAGTCGACGATCAGAGTCTCACCGCCAATTCGCGCTTGCAACGCTTCGGCCTGGCGCCGTGTATAGACCAGAAGCGGTGAGCCTTCCTCGGTCCAGATCTTCTTGTAGGCGCGTCCCGATTTGCTGGGCCGAAAGGTCAGGATAGGCCCCTGCAGGATCAGTTGCCAGATCGGTTGCGGCACCTCGATCACGCGTGGGTCCGACAGAAACTCGGACAAGTATCGGCGCATGGACCAATAGTCCGTCCCATCCGGCGTGCCGAGATTGACCAGCAGAACGCCCACCTTGCCCTGCCGAACGGCGGGGTGGCGAGCTGGCAGCGGTCCAACTGCACCTGGCTGAGAAAGCGAACGGGTCATCGTATCGGGCATTAGAACATCCTTTGCCCGCTTATTTAAGTCGCTTCCCGAAGAAGCAAACACGCCAAAGACACGCACCCCTGAAACGGGCAATAGTTGCAATCACAATTTTTTCGAACGGGATGTGGACTCTTGTCTGTGCCAGAGGCAAGGTCCAGCAAAATTTCAGGGAGACACGCGGATGCAACGTGCAATAAAGCTTGCAGCGACAGGCGCGATCGCAGGACTGGTCCTGCAAAC
>JBCCCT010000038.1:0-21605 GCA_039033355.1 Pseudomonadota bacterium
TCGCGATAGCCGTATGACGTCCCCGTCTTGAACGCGACTTCGGGCGCATTGGCGGTCAGGCGCGCTGGCATCCGTCCAGCGGGCGCCGGGGTGTCCTTAAGGATCTTGATGATCTGTTCGGCACTGTCTGCGCTCATCAGGCGATAGCCATCGAATGGCGCCGCCAGTTGATCTTCGTCCCAGATCAAGGGACGCGCCAGTCCACCATCACCAAGCGCCGCATAGAGCACCGCCAATTCCTGCGCCGTCAGTCCGGCCCCGCCAAGAGCCAATGCCAGACCTGGTTCTTTTCGCGCCGCCCCGCCAATGCGGGGATAAGCCCCGGCCAGGGTCAAAGCCGCGGCAAACCTGTGCGGACCAATGCGGTCCAGGGTCAGAACGGCCGGGACGTTGAGCGAATGCTGCAAGGCCTCCGACACGCGAACATCGCCGCGGAACAGCCGGTCGAAATTTTCCGGCTGGTAAGACGCGAAACGTTTCGGCAAATCGGCAATGCGGGTCGAGGGGGCCGCGCTGCCATCATCGAATGCCAAAGCATAGATAAAGGGTTTCAACGTGGATCCCGGCGATCGCGCCTGCGCCGTCAAATCGAGCCAGCCGCCCGGACGGCTTCGGTCCGCCGACCCGACCGCCGCGCGAACCGCACGGGTCGGGATATCGACCACGAGTATGGAGACTTGCGCATCTTTTTCCAGGGTCTCGGCATGTCGTGCCGCCAATTGCTCCAGCTCGGCTTGCAGTCCTGAATCCAGGGTTGAGCGAATGTCGTTTCGGCGGTCGCCAGCGGCATTGTCAGTGGCGTGCCAGGCCCGGGCCGGAAATGTATATCGGCGACCTGGAATGTGCGCGGCGCGCGCCTCATCCGCACGGTGCGGCGGGAAATAGCCAAGCCGTTCCAGCTTGGCGACGATCTCGTCACGTCCCTGACGCGCCCCGTCTGGACGCAAGTCGGGTCGTCGCACTTCCGGTGATTGTGGCAAGGCGATTAGGAGCGCGATCTGGTCATCGGACAGGCGATCCGGCGCGCGTCCGAAATAGCGCCAGCTGGCCGAACGGATACCTTCAAGATTGCCCCCATAAGGCGTCATCGTCAGATAGAGTTCGAGGATTTCACGCTTGGACAGTCGCCATTCAAGCTGATGTGCGCGCCAGATCTCAGCCAGTTTGGCGCCAACGGTTCGATTGGGTCTGGGTTCCAAAAGCCGCGCGGTTTGCATCGAGATGGTCGATCCACCAGACACGACACGGCCCGCTTGCGCGGAGCTGAGCGCGGCGCGCGCCATACCCACCCAGTCCGTGCCGCCATGCGACCAGAACCGTTTATCCTCGACTTCGAGCAAAGCCTCAATGAAGACGGGATCAATCTCGTCGAGATCGGCCGCGAACCGCCAAGTGCCATTATCCAGTGGAAAGGCGCGCAACGGACGGTCATCCCGATCCGAGACCAGAACGGAGACCACCCGCCCCCGTTCAATCGGTGGCGGGAAGATTTTGTCGAGGACGAAGATCGCGGCCAGCGAAACCGCAATCGCGATCGCCAGCCGCTTGAGCCAGATCATCTGCTGCCACCTGGACCAGCAGCTTGCGGTGCAATCGTGATCTCTGTCGCGGCAGACCGTGCGAACACATCCGGCCGATACATGTCTTCAGCGACTACGCCCGGCATGGTGTAGGTGCCTGGCGTCACCGCGCGCACAATGTAGGCCAGCGTCCGGGACTCTTCGACGACATCAATGGCAGCGACGAAACGATCATCGCGCGCTTCAGCCGTCTCGGCCGAGTCGATATCACCGACCCAGGCAAAGACGCCATCCGGCCCAAATTCGCGATTGCCATCAGCCGGGCGTAATATCGTCTCGATCTCGAAGCCAGCTGGCAGAAGGTCGGCCAGGATCACCGGATTGTTGCGTCGCTCGCGCGGAGTCAGCGTCAGGGCGACAACCAATTGATCGCCTTGAGTCAGATCGCCAAGATCCACGCGCTGACCTTGCAAGGTCCGCACGCGCTTGCTGACGGAAAGTTTCTCGCTGGCCGGCTGCGGCGCCCGTTCCGGCGACCCGGTCACCATGACCGTCCGGAACATCGCGCTTGACCCGCGGCGCAGACGGAAGCTGACACCGCGCTCGACCTGCTCCGGCGTCACAAAATAGCGCCGGTCATTATCGCTGTTTCGACCGAGCCCATCGACATCCAGACGCAAACCGTCTTCCTGTGACAAGCTTCCAACGGCCAGCAACATGAAGGCTTTTTCCTGCGTCGTCAGGGCGTCGGGTTCGGGCGTGTCCTGACCCAATTGCTCAGCAATGCGGGCAACATGATCATTCAGGCCAGCCTCGGCGGCGAGCGCCAGGACGCCCGACAGATCCCGTAATGGGGTCTGATAGTAATCGCCATTATTCTCGTAACCGATCGCCTCTTCCGCTGCGGTGAACGCGCTGAATGCGCGCGAACGATCGCCCATATAAGACAGGGCCGCCGCCAGATGGGCCTTCGCCAATGGAGAGCGAATGTCGCCTAATTCACGATCATGCAGATAACGCAGACGCGAGACATCAGCCTTGCCCGCCCGCGCAAGCACATAGAGCGCATAGGGCGCAGCTCGCTGCATCAGCTTCTTCTCGGTGTCTTCGTGATAGCGGCTTTCATAGACATCGGTCTGATATCCATAGACTCGCCAGGCATCGCCTTGGGCAATCGTGCGCAAGGATTGATAGGCGCGGTCGAGCGCCGCTTGCGGCACTTCATAACCCTGCTCCTTGGCCCGATACAGGAAGTCGGTGGTGTAGGCGCCGAGCCATGGCGAGGCATAGCCATCGCCGGCTCGCCACAAGCCAAACGCGCCATTCTCACTTTGCCGGTTCAGCACACGAGAGACCGCCGCCTGGACCCGATCCCGCGCCACAGGCTGATTGTCCCGCGCGCCTTCTTCGACCAGCTGCTCGGCATAAATGAGCGGCATGGCCCGGCTGATCGTCTGTTCGGTACAGCCATAAGGATAACGCGCCAGCGAATTGTACAAGGCGTTGGGATCAACTGGCAGCCCGGAGAAGCTCACCGTCATCCGCGCAGTGCCAGGAATGAATCCGTCGAACAGGCTTAGATCCGGCGCATAGGTCTGGTCCTCTTCCATCAAGGCGCGCTGGACATTGGTCACAGGCAGGAAGGCGGAGCGGGTTTCAATCTGATAATCGCGTACAACGCTGTAATTGCCTGGGCCGCTGACACTCAAGGTCAGATCGGAAATACCGGAACCGTCGGCGGAGAACCGTACGCCTTCATCCACACGAGCGCCGCTCGGTACAGATTTCGTGAATTCCTCTGCTGGCACGCTAAGGGGCTCAGAGGCCGTGAAAGTCGCACTGAATTCGCCATCCGGGAGTTCGACATTGTCGATACTGACCGTTGCGACGGCTTCATCGCCTGGCGCCAGGAAGCGGGGCACAATCAGATCGACCGGCGCTTCGCGTCGCACCGTCATCGCCTGTTCCGCCGCGCCAAGCCCGGTCGCTGACCAGGCCACGGCCATGAGCCGCAATTCGCCGTTAAACTCAGGGACCGTGAAGTCGACCTCGACTTCTCCGCCGCGACCAATTTCAACGATGCCGCTGAACAAGGCCACGGTCTTGGTGGGAAGGACAGACAGGCCTTCGCCGCCCAGCTGGTCGCCACCGGTCCGGACTTCCGCCGGCAGGCCAAGATTGGGATCAAGCAGCCGACCATAATCATCATACAGCGCCAGTCCCATGGCTTTCTTGCCGAAATACCATTCGGTCGGGTCCGGGCTGGAAAACTTGGTCAGGCGCAGAATGCCTTCATCCACCGCCGCGAGCGTCACAAAGGCTTTCTCGCGTGGGCCGCCTTCGACAGAGACGGTGATGGTTTCGTCGCGTCCCGGACGGATCAGCTCAGGCGCATCGATTTCAATATTGAACGTACGGTTGTCCATGTTGACCGGCACATAGCCAACCCCAACCGCGCGGCGCGGCTTGGACTGCACGACAGGATCGCGCGGTGTATAGACATTGACCATGACATAGGCACCTTCGCCCCAATCATCGGAGACCGGAAGCGTGATTGATGTGCCGGAGGCCTGAACCTGCCGCGTTTCGATCGACAGGATGCGGTCGGTCGCCACCACGATCTGGGCCTCGCCATCATAAGGCGGGATGATGGTCAGCGCGGCCGGTCGGCCCGCGACGATCTGCTGTTCATCGACCACGACTTCGACACGGTCAGGCGCTTCAACGCCGTCACCGGACACGTCGCCGCCCCAGCCAACTCTAAAGGCGCGGCTGGTTGTGCTGCCATCCTCGGCCTCAATGACCAGTTCATGCGCGCCCCATTCCAGACCGGATACGGTAATCATGCCAGCGCCATCCTGAGTCCGCAGACCGCCTTCATTGACCGTGCGAACGGTCCGCGAGCGGCGCCACTTCCAACGGCCATCTTCGCGATACCAGTCATAATGATAGCTGATCTCGAGGATCTTCCAGCGCAGGTCCGCGACTTGGCCTTCGCCTTTGGCATTCAGGGCTGCAATCTCGAAATTGCCATCCTGTTCAAAACCAAGCCGACCATCAAAGTTCGGCTTGATCCCCAGATAGAGATCGCGCGGGCGGTACGGAATGCGGACACTCTCATTTACCGCCCGGCCACCGGGTTCCAGGACACTGACAACGGTGTTGAGGCGCAATGGGATTTCGGCATTGCTGCCGCGATTTCCCGGTACGAGTCGCACCAGAGTCTGACCGGCTCCATCCGTGGTGCGGTCCGGCAGGTCGATGAATTGCTCCCGGAAGCTACCATCATGCGGACCCCAGCTGAAGCCGTCATAGCCGAACGGATTTGGATCAACTTCGACCCGCGCTTGCGACTGTACCGTCAGGGCCGCGCCCGGCGCGCCATAGAGGAACCGCGCTGTGACATCGATATCGCGGGCATCATCACCAGGCAGAAAAGGCGCATCTTCGACATCCAATTCGACGGCAATGCGTTGGGGAACAAAATCCTCGACCGAATAGGACACGGCACCCGCTTGCCCCAGCCCGTCAATTTCCAGAACGCTGCGCCAAATGCCGCGCGACGCACCGCGCGGTAATTCAATGTCGCGCTGCAAAGATCCGGCTTCATCAATCGCGAATCGGACCCGGAAAGCTTCCATCCCGTTTGGGCGGTAAGTGATCAACGTTCCATTGCGTTCCGTCACAGCGCGTCCAGCCCGGTCACGCATCAGGGCGGTGATATGCACGGTTTCGCCAGGTCGATAGATGCCGCGCTCGGTATAGAGATAGGCATCAATGTCGCCCGGTGTGACTCGACCGCCCGTGTTCAGTTCTGACAGGTCCACCGGCGCGCGGCTGAGATCCAGCACGGCCGTATCGCCTTTCAGTCCCGAGGCCAGAATCAGTTTCGGAGTCAGCGTGCCGGTCCCGGCAAGCAGTTCCGGATTGAACGAGACTCGGCCATCAACCCCGGTCGCTGCCTCGCCCAGCACTTCATTGTTGCGGGCGATCAACTGGACCTGCGCATTCGGCATGACGCGGCCGTCCTGCAAGGAGCGCAAGGTGACATCGAGTCCGGATTCACTGCGATAAGCGGTCAGCGCCAGATCGGTCAGCATGACCCAGCGTTTTGCGGACGCCGGCGGACCTTCATAGCGATCCAACTCAATCGCGTCGGACAGTTCGATATAATAGGCGCCGGGCTGCAGCGTCTCGATCACGTCCGGCAAGGGAAAGACCGTGACGACCGGCGCATTCTTGATGTTCTGGATGTCCATGGTCCCTGACCAGACTTCAGACGCCAGGTCGCTGGGATTCTCGTCGCCATAGACATAGGAGTATCGGCCTTGCTGGCTCTCCACGCCTTGCGTGATGGATTTGAATGCCAGGGCCCGATCATTGACGCGAGAGACTTTCACGGTGACGCGGTCGACATTGACCGTCTCGATGGCCAGGCCATCTGCATCCTCGCGCGGGAGAATCACGCCGGAGCCGCTAAACCCGACATAAGGCGGGCGGTCCTCAAAGCTGATCTGAACTTCTTCCTCACGGCCGAGCTCAACGCCATCTTCATCCGGCAGGCCTTCGGTCAGGGTCAGCGTATAGGAGGCGGCAAAGCTCAACCCGCTGAGACAGAGCTGTTCGCCATTGACGCTATAGGCAACGTCGACATCACCATCCATTGGCGCGTAGATCGAATAATCGATATCGGGATCAAGCGGTTCGGAGAAAACCAGACAGGCTTTCGGCAGACTGTCACTCGTATCCGGCGCATAGCGGATATAGGAAAACCGGGTCTCCCCTTCGCGCTGAGCCAATCTCTGACGTTCACGCTCCCGCCGATCCGCCGCGACTTGCGCCGATCGCGACCGTTCAACAATCTGACCTTCCGCGTCTTCTGGCGGAGGCGGGACATCATCAGAGGTGCTGTTCCCGCCGCCGCATGCCGCCAGTGCAAAAACCATTGCCCCGAGCAGTAGACTGCGAACCCCTGATGTCCGACCTGTCATGATCGTATCCCTTTCTCGCTGTTAACTCTAACCTTTACACGGCTTCGGCTTGCCGCCAACAGGGCGGAATAAAGACTTTTTCGCCATGATTGCAGGCAGAGGGATCACGATTGCAGCAAGTCGATGTGTTGATATTGGGCGCGGGCGCGGCGGGCCTGTTCTGCGGCGCCCGCGCGGCGCGGCGGGGGCGGTCCGTGCGCGTGCTCGACCATGCCCGCAAGCCGGCTGAGAAAATCCGCATCTCGGGTGGCGGGCGCTGCAATTTCACCAATCTTGAAACCGAGCCCAAACGATTCCTGTCCGGCAATCCGCATTTCGCCAAATCGGCGCTGGCGCGGTACACGCCGTGGGATTTTTGCAGTCTGATGGCCGAGCATGGTCTGACCTGGCACGAAAAGACGCTTGGTCAGCTGTTCTGCGATCAGAAAAGCGGCGCGGTGATCGAGATGCTCTTGAAGGAGCTCGAGATGGCGGGCGGCACGTTGGCCCTGAACACTGAGATTGATTCCATCGCCCGCGATGCTGGCCACTTTGTTGCGCTAACCTCAGACGGACTAATCCGGGCGAGCAGTCTAGTGATTGCCACCGGGGGGCTGTCCATCCCGAAAATGGGCGCCACGGCGTTTGCCTATGATATCGCCAGACAGTTCGGCCATGACATCATCACACCGCGCCCGGCGCTGGTGCCGATGACCTTTACCGATGATCACCACGAGTCCTTTTCCGCCCTCTCCGGTGTTTCGGTTTCGGTGGAAGCGCGCGCCGAGACCGGACCGGGCTTTGTCGAAAATTTGCTCTTCACCCATCGCGGCTTGTCCGGACCCTCGATTTTGCAGATCTCTTCCTATTGGCACCAGGGTGAAGCGATTGCTATCGATCTATTGCCCGGCGTGAACGCCCTGGATCTGCTCAAAACCGCAAAATCAGAGTCTCCCAAACAAGCTCTGGGACAGATCCTGACGGAACACTTCCCAACCCGGTTTGCGGACTATTTCTGCGCCCAACTCGGTGGCACCGACAAGACCCGATTGGCGGAGCTCTCCAATCATCGCCTCGACGAGATGGCGCAGAGGTTGAAACACTGGCCATTGAAACCGGCCGGGACCGAAGGCTGGCGAACTGCAGAGGTTACCGCTGGCGGTGTGGCCACGGACGCCCTATCTTCACGCAGCATGGAAAGCCAGATTCAGCCCGGCCTGTTCTTCATAGGCGAATGCGTCGATGTCACCGGCTGGCTGGGCGGATATAATTTCCAATGGGCCTGGGCCAGCGCAGCCGCGGCGGCGGAGATCGCATGAGGTGGGTCTGGGTCGCTTTGGGATTCACGCTGCTCGGCATCGGAGCCATTGGGTTAGTCCTGCCGCTATGGCCGACCACCATTTTCTGGATTGCTGCAGTATTCTGTCTGGCAGAGTCTCATCCCAAGGTTCGGGATTGGATCTATGCCCGCCCCGGGGTCGGACCCATTGTGCGAGACTTTGTTGAACGCGGTGAAATTTCGCGGAGGGGTAAGTTTGCTGCAATCGGTGGGATGATGTTTGCTTGTCTGGTCAGTGGTTGGTTTTTGCGAGCGTCAACGCTGGGGTTGGCGGTTCTGGTCAGCACGATTGCGATCGGAATCGTATTCGTGGCGACCCGAAGAGAGCCTGAAGCGAACAGCTAGATATCAAAGCGACGGACGACGATTCCGGACACGACTAGAATGACATTTCCAGAAAAACTACTCGAGCGAATAAGCGCTCACTTTGCCACATTCCCGCCACATTTGAACGCGAGTAAGCGCTCACAGACAAGCGAGCCTATCCTGGCCTCGCGCTTTAACGCAGGAGTGCATTATGTCTGTGACTGTTATTTCAAGCGGCCTTACAGCAGGCGCGAAAGTACTTGGTGGGCTGTATTTCGCCGACTTTGTTTCTGGTGTTTTTCACTGGTTTGAAGACCGATACGGCAACCCAAACTGGCCTATTCTCGGTCACACCATCCGGGAAAACCAACAGCACCACCATACGCCTCGAAGCTTTCTGAAAGGCACCATTTTTTCCCGCAATCGTGAGGTCTGGGTAATAGGTGCCCTATTCCTGGCCACCTTCTGGGCCTTAGGTTGGCTCAACTTGTTTAGCGGCTCGGCGGTTGTGTTTGGTATGTTTGCCAACGAGATCCATGCCGCTGCGCACCGCAGCCCGAAAGAAAACGGTCGTGTCATCTCAGCCGTTCAAAAAACCGGCCTGATGCAGAGCCACGCGCATCACGCCCATCACCACCGCAAAGGCAAGGACAGTCATTATTGCGTCATGACCAATCACATAAATCCTGGCTTGGAACGGATACAATTCTTCCAGACCGCAGAGCGGATTATCAAACGCCTGACGGGTATCGTTCCGCGGATCGATCATAGTGTGAATGAACGCTACCGCCGGGCGGTTTAAGCCAGAAGTTTCAAAGAAAGCGCGCCTTGCCGTCGGTGAGGCGCGCTTAGTCTTTGCGTTTCAGGCCTGTCTTGAACCGTTTCCAATTGTCGACATAGACCTGCGCCGACCCCTTGATCATCATGATTTGCGGGTCGCTGATCTCTTTCACGACCTTGCCCGGCGCGCCCATCACAAGCGAATTATCTGGAATCACCTTGCCTTCCGGGATCAGCGCGTGGGCACCAATGATACAATTTTTCCCAATCACCGCGCGATTGAGCACAGTTGCGCCAATTCCGATCAAGGATTCACCCCCTATCGTACAACCATGCAGCATCACCATATGGCCAATCGTGACATCCTTGCCGATCTTCAAGGGGCATCCAATGTCGGTATGCAGGACGCTGCCATCCTGAACATTTGAATTCTCGCCGATTGTAATGGGATCATTGTCCCCGCGCAGGACGGCGTTGAACCAGACTGAGGCATTCTCCTCGAGAATCACATTGCCAAGCACGGTTGCGTTTTCGGCCACCCAGTAATTCCCCGACTGCGGTAGAGTTGGGCAAACCCCATCCAAATCGTACAAAGCCATATCATTCTCCCGTGTTTTCATTTCGTCTGCGGATTGTCGCTGTCACACTCGGTTAACCCTCTTAGTGTGTAATTCAAGATAGAGATTCGGAAGGGACGATTGCCGATGGTCCATAGACCGTCTTTGCATACACCACCGCCGGCCAGGGTTTCGGACCCCGGTACCGACGCTAAGTCCCACACTGCTGATTCACCCGCCGCTCTGCCTTTGGCACAGCGGTTTTTTTCTGCCCACTTTTCAGTCCTAAAAGGAGATCCACATGGGTAAACGCGCAGCCACGAAACGCCAGAAAGCACAAGCCGCCTTCGACGCTTCGAACTTCTTTGAACAAGGAGCTGCCCGTGAAACACAGCTATATGCCATCCCAGGAGGAGGAAAGGACTGGCATCCCGACGACGCTGACAACCCCAAACGCGCGACGCCCGCGCACGGATCGCGCAATCAGCGCTATCAGAAAACGGTCAAACCACGTTCCGAGAATCAGGCCCGCCTGTTGGAGGCACTGGACGACAAGTCTCTCGTCTGCGCCCTCGGCCCAGCCGGCACCGGCAAGACCTATCTCGCCATCTGCAAGGCCGTGGAGGCCCTGCAAAAAGGCAATGTCGCCAGGATCATCCTGTCGCGTCCTGCTGTCGAAGCCGGCGAGCAGATCGGGTTTCTGCCCGGCGCCATGGAAGACAAGCTCGCGCCCTATTTACGCCCGCTCTATGACGCCCTGTCCGATCGCCTCAGCCCGCAACAGCTCAAGCACATGATGGCTGAAGGCCTGATCGAGATCGCGCCCATCGGCTTCATGCGAGGCCGGACGCTGAACAATGCCTTTGTGGTCATCGATGAGGCGCAAAACTGCACATATACCCAGATCAAGATGCTGCTGACCCGGCTTGGCTGGCACTCGACCATGGTTGTGACCGGCGACCCAGCGCAGTCTGATCTGCTGCCGGAATTATCCGGTCTTGGAACAGCCGCTGAGCGTCTGGAAAAACTGGCTGGCGCTGCGGTCATTCGCCTGCAGGGACAGGATGTGGTGCGGCATCCGCTGGTCGCGGAAATGCTGGACGTTTTGTAGCAAACCAATGGAAGAGTCCCCGATCATCGTCGAACTCAGCGCCGTACGGGCGGTCAATGCCGAAGACATGACCTGCCGGGCCGGTGTGCTGAGTTTGACCGATGTCGGAATTGATGACGGCGTTGCGCGGGCCAGGATCGTGACCTTCAATGTGTTTAGCGGCGACTATTATGGCAGCGTGCCCGTTCTTCGTCTGGCGACGGCGTATGATCGTGGACATGGGGTCTGTCTGTCACAGGTCATGGCAGGCAGGACTTGCGCTGCACGAATGGGCGAGACAGCAATCGTGTCGCCCCAATCAGAGCTTCTGCTGGAAAACGAGAAAGAGATCGCGCTCAACGCCTTCATCCTCGCCAAGGCTGCTTAGCGCAGAATTAAGCTTTCATCCGTAGAAGCGGGCGCTCCACTAATGCGGACTGTTGAGCTTGTCTGATCTCCCATCCATTTCTGTCTTGCGCGGCGTAGATTCAAAGGAGCGGCTCACCCTTATCGCGGGCCTCGTGATTCTCAGCCTGTTTCTCGGTGTTGTATGGGTGTTTAAGTATCCACCTCTGCTGGATTACTCCAACCATCTGGCTCGCATTCATATTTTTGAGAATCTCAGCGATCCTCACTTTGAACCGTATTTCGATTTCGAGATCGGTGTGCCGACAAATTTGGCGATTGACGGCATCGCATCTTTTTTGACTTTGATCTTCCCAATTGATGTCGCCGGGCGGTTGTTTATCTCGATTGTGATTGCGCTAACTCTGTTCGCGCCCGTCTTTTTGTCCAGAGTCCTTCATGGCAGAGTAACGGCCATTGCATTGCTGTTTGCTGTGTTTGTTTTCAACACGGCTATGTTGATGGGCTTTTTGAACTTCCTGTTCGGTACAGCCCTGGCGATCATCGGCTTCGGCGTTCACTTGCTTATGGACAAGCACGAGATCAAAACCTGGATGCGCGTACTCATTGGCAGCCTGATCGCGATCTTAGTCTTCATGTCTCACGTCTACGGCTTTGCCGTTTATGCGGTCTGTATTGGCAGCTACTATTTGGTCAAGCTCGGCATTCGGGATTTCAAGACCCTCGTGCTGAACGCCCTGCAATTCATCCCGGTCAGTCTATTGCTTGCGATCTTTGTAGCCCAATCCATGTCGACGGACATAACCGCACCAAACAGTGCTTTTCTCGAAGCCGCGAGCGTCCCGACGGAGGTCGATAACCCGCCTCTGCGTGCGATCGATATCGAGGGGGTTGAGGCCGTTGAGGTGCCGCTCAAAACTGCGGCATGGGAGCATCATGTGCCGATCAGATTATGGATGACCTGGAAAAAGATGTCTCGCCTGTGGGTGCAATATGGCGACCATGCCGGTTGGTTGGGTTTGTTCTGCATCTTGTTGGGCGGCCTGTATGTCAAAAATCGAGTCTGGCCAACCACGCGATCATTGCTCGTTCCCTTCGCTGTATTGATGGCGTTAGCCTTATATCTCCCACCCGTCTTGTGGGGGGCCCATCATGTCCATTGGCGGTTCTTCATTCCGGCAGCGATGTTCGCAGCCGGCACATTCGCCATGCCGAGATCGGACTTGGTGACGCAATCAAGTATCCTGGCCGGAATCAGCGGTTTGTCATTGCTACAATCGGGCTTGGTATACGCTCATTTCAGCCGCGCTGACGCGCACCAGCAATTGGTCATTGAATTGTTTCAGGACATTCCTGAGGGGTCCAAGGTGCTGTCCATCGCACCAAGTGGCGATCCGCATCAGCTCGAGTTTCCAATTCCATTCACCCATATGGTAACGCTCGGCGTCATCGAGAAAAACAGCTTTGTCCCATCCATGTTTGCATATTCGATTCAGCAGCCGCTCCGATATCGTTCGCCGTATGATACGTTCGCAACGGTTCCATTCAAGAAAAACCTGAATGGTGTGGACTGGCATAAAGTCGCGGGATTTTATGATTACATCCTGATCCTCGATCACGATGGCGAAATCGGTGGATCCGCATCAGATTGGCTGCGACGCGTCCCAATACCGAACGCGCCGACAGGACCAACCAATTCACATATCGCCTTGGCTGAAATCTCGGGATAGGTCATATACGCGACGTTTGGCGAACTGGTCAGCGATCCCAAACTTGTTAAACTGCCACATGGAGTCTGTTCACGGTCCCACCCTGCCCGCCGAAACCCGGATTCAGTTCTGGCAGATTGCACCCATCCTCAACTCGGTCGCGGATCAGGTGGATGTCGACTCTCTGCTGCGCGATGTGGGTCTTTCGTCTGGCTTCACCCAAATGCGAGCAGACACAGAACTGCCTCTTCAGGCCTATTTCCGAATTCAGCGTGAAATTGCCCGCAGCCTGAATGA
Source organism: Pseudomonadota bacterium (assembly GCA_039033355.1). Lineage (GTDB taxonomy): Bacteria > Pseudomonadota > Alphaproteobacteria > Caulobacterales > Hyphomonadaceae > Henriciella. The sequence continues at coordinate 12,935 of JBCCCT010000038.1, forward strand.
TCTCACGCTGCATCTGTCGTCTCGAAAACTGATCTATCAGACCGGCGATTTTGTCCTTGAACAGATGAAACGCGCCCGCACCCTGCGCGAGGCAATTGACTGTCTCTGCGAGTATTTCAACATGATGCATGGCGATACTTACAATGCCACCCAGCATCGCGGCGATGTTCTGGCCCTGATGGTGGATGACACGAATTTTCCCTACACGTTGAAACAGGATGAGACCTTCACGCGCTTTGTCGGCGATTGCGTTCTGATCAAGGTGCATTGTCTGCTCGACAGTCTCACGCACGGGGTCGCGATGAAGGCCCTGAAACGCGTATCGGTGCGGCGAACCCGAACGGAACCGGGCAGCGATCAGAACACATTCTGGACCGTGCCGGTGACCTATGGTCGCCCGGTCTATGAACTCATCTATGATTTCGACCTAGCCTGTCAGCCGATCCAAACACCAGATAATGTCGACCTGTCCACGGACGGCATCTTCGCCCGGGTGATTGGACATATCGAAACGCTGGAACAGAGCCAGGATGGTCGCTCAATCGTGACGCGCGCCCGCGAATTGATCGAGGATGGCCATGTCTATCAAGATACTGTCGCTGAGCGCCTGGGAGTCAGCGTTGCCACGCTCCGTCGGCGGCTGAGTGACGAAGACACGAGTTTCCGGGTCCTGGTGCATCAGGTTCGGTTTGAAGAAGCCAAGGCCATGCTGGAACGTGGCAGGTCAGTGAACCAGGTGTCCGAACAACTCGATTATTCCGACATTCGCGCCTTCAATCGCGCGTTCAAAAAATGGGCGGGCCAGACCCCGGCCGCCTTCGCCAAGACTGTGCGCTCCAGCGACAGTTGAGCGAAAATGTTCACAATCGATGACGCTTAGTGTCGTCGTCCCGGCGCCAGAACTCCGTATTCTGCTGAATAGATAAAACGATATTCAGGAGGAAATTATGGTCTATTCAGCCCGCGGACTCGCGCAAACCGGACTCGTTTCAGCGCTGGCGCTCGGCATGGTGCCGCTCCACGCCTCTGCGCAAACGGAGTCATCCGACGCAGAACAGGTCCGCACATTTGAAACCGTCACGGTCACCGCGCGACGTCAGGAAGAAACCCTGTTCACGGTTCCAGGTCAGGTTTCGGCCTTTGATTCTGACACGCTGGTTCAGGATCTCGCTGCCGAGAATATCGGCGCCTTGCAAGGCACCGTGCCAAACCTGAACCTCGTTCAGGGGCGTGGCTCCTCATCTTCTGCCAATATTTATATTCGCGGCATTGGTCAGCCGGATGCGCTGGCAACCTTTGACCCGGCCGTCGGGGTCTATGTCGATGATGTCTATATCTCGCGCATTCGGGGCGCCCTGTTCGATGTTTATGATGTCGGGCGGATCGAGGTCCTGCGCGGACCGCAAGGCACGCTCTATGGCAAGAATACCAATGGCGGCGCCCTGAAGATTGTCTCGAAGAAACCTGGGGATGAGTTCGAAGCCTTCGGACGCCTGTCCTATGGCTCCTATAATGCCATTGAAGCAGCTGGCTCGATTTCCGGCCCCTTGATCGAGGACATGCTGGGCGGCGGGTTTTCGCTCTATCGCGGCAGTCGCGATGGCTATGTGGAAGACCCGAATGGCGACTTTGAATATAATGACAAGGACACCTGGGCCGCGCGCGGAACCCTGGTCTGGACGCCGACTGATCCACTCGAAGTGGTGATCAATGCCGACTACACCGAGGAATCGCCCGCCCTCACAGTTGGTCAGCCACAAAGCCTGCTTTTCGCGGTCGATCTCGCCCCGCCGACGCCGGCCCAGACCATTGTCCCGCTCTTCGTTCCGAGTGGTGAGGAGTTCGACTATGAGACGTCGACCAGCTTGACCCGAGCCGGCGGCACCGATCTCGAAAACTCGAACGAACTGACCCATGCCGGTATCGGCATTACGGCAAGCTATGACCTGAATGAGAACTGGACGCTGAAATCGATCACCGCCCATCGCGATCTTGAATATGATGATTTCATCGACATCGATGCGACGCCACTGGAACTGGGCGACGTGTTCGTCGGGGTCGAGCAGGACCAGACGAGCCAGGAATTCCAGCTGCTCTATGATGGCGATGGCGCGGTCAGCGGCGTTGGCGGCGTGTTCTGGCTGAACGAGAATGTCTCATCCTTCCAACAAGCCTATGCGGATGACTTCCTGTTATTTGGCGGCTTCCCGCTCGCCTTCACGCGGGACATTGAAGACAATCTCAACCTCCATTCCTACGCTGCGTTCGGCAACCTGGTCTATGACGTCAATGACCGGCTCTCCGTCACAGGCGGTTTGCGGTACACGTACGAGCTGAAAACATATCAGCGCTCAACGTCAACGACACTGGTCCCGACGCCTTTCTCATTCGGCGTCAGTGAAAGCTGGGAAGATGTGTCTCCTCTGGTCAGCGTCGACTATCAGTTCGACGACGATTTGTTCGGCTATGCCAAGGTGGCTAAAGGGTTCAAGTCTGGCGGCTTCAACGGCCGCGCCAATGCTCCCGGCGATGAGACACCTTATGATCCGGAGATCGTCTGGTCGTATGAGGCCGGCTTCCGCAAAGCCATGAATAATGGACGGGTCAATCTGTCCGGCGCGATCTTCTATAATGATTATCAGGACTTCCAGGCCCGAGTTTCGGTCGCCCGAGGTCCCGGCGAGTTTGACTTCCCGGTCTTCAATGCCGGTGAGCTTGAGATCTATGGCGCCGAACTGGAAGTCCAGGCCCTGATCGGTGAAGGTCTGACCCTCGATGCCCAGATCGGTTATCTTGATGCTGAATATGGCGAATTCCTCGATCAGAACGCGCCGACCGGAGATCGCGCGGACACAGACGAACCCGCCTTTGCGCCGGACTGGACGGCGCGGTTTGGCGCCACTTATGATTTCGACCTTGCGGACAGCGGCACACTGACCTTCGGCGCGGATGCCAATTATCGCGGCGAGCACGCGCTTGCCGTCGACCAGCAAGTGCCGGAAGTGTTCCAGGACGCGTATTGGCTGGCCAATGCCCGCATTGTCTGGACCGATCCGTCTGACTCCTGGACCGTCGGCCTGTACGGCAAGAACCTGACGGATGAGGTCTACAAGACGGACTTCCAGGAATTCTCCTCCGTGGGCGGCATTCGGACAGCCTATTTCGGTGCGCCGCAGACGGTTCAATTGCAGATCACGAAGCGCTATTAATCCTCTCGCGCTTCGGCCCCGGCTGATCCCGTTTCCTCCCATCAGCCGGGGCCCATAACCGGACATCGCCTCGTGCCAGAAGACATTCATTTCAAGTCCCGGGATGGCCTGTCCCTTTTCGCCAAATCCTATGGCGATCCGAACGCGGCCCTGACCGTACTATGCATGCATGGGCTGACCCGAAATCACAAAGATTTCGAGCCGATGATAGCTGGGCTCTCAGGGCCGCATCGCTACATCGCTGTCGATGTCAGGGGACGTGGACGCTCGCAACACGATCCGGATCCCGCCCGTTACACACCACCGGTCTATGCGGACGATATGGCAGTTCTGCTCGACACGCTGAAAATTGAGAAAGCCGCATTGATCGGCACTTCCATGGGCGGGCTGATGGCGATGATCATGATGCACACGATGCCGGAACGGGTGATCGGAACTGTGCTCAATGATGTCGGGCCCGTCGTCGACCCTGCCGGCCTCGCCCGGATCGCAGGCTATGTCGGCGAGGTTGAGGCCCTGCCCGACTGGGACGCTGCCGCACGCGCGGTGGCCCAGGCACAGCAGGACGTGTTTCCCGATTTCGGCCCGGAGGATTGGCAGGCCTTTGCAAGTCGCACCTATCGCAAAACCGATACAGGGACAGTCATCCTCGACTATGATCCGGCTATTTCACGCGCCATTGCCGATACCAAACCCACATTAAAGACGCGGTTCGCGATGTGGCGACTCTTCGCCAAAATGAAGAAACGACCGCTTCTGGTCACACGCGGTGAACGATCCGATGTGCTGCACCCATTGACCGCCGCGCGCATGATGAAACGGCACCGGACCGCGAAACTGGTCACGATCCCTGGCGTGGGACATGCGCCGCTCTTGAATGAACCTGAAGCGATAACGGCGATCGAGGCTTTTCTCAGCCAGATCGCCGCATCGCAAACCTGATTTGTTTAAAGACCGCCTGGACGCCAGGGTCTATTCGGCGCCAATATCCTCGGACAGGACGGTCATATTGAGGGCGTAGCTGGTCTCGCCATCATCCACGTCTTTATAGACGACAGCGAGAAATTCCGCGCCGAGATAGACTTCCACAGAATCATCGGTCTCCTTACGCGCAATCAGGCGCAGACCCGGATTGAGTTTTTCTTTCAGATACGCCTCGAGACGTAAGACTTCTTCGCGGTCCATGGCTCACTCCTAAACTTTGCAGATCAGGACATAGCGAGATGCGCGCCACGTGCAAACCGGCATTGGCGCGAATTCAACAATCTTTGCAGTTCAGTCTGGCGCTCAAATCTGCACTGTAAGGCGATCATCCCGGGGATTGGCCAGTCGCCAAAGCCGCGCAACACCCCACCAGATCAGTTCGACGACGATCCGCGCGATCAGGGTCATGATGATCCCGAAAATCGAGGATTCATTGATGAAGACCCGCGTGACGGCCACGCCCTGTTCACCTATGTCCGGATTTCGAACCCAATTCAGATTGGCCAGATAGTTGGCGAAATCATTGACGCTGTTAAAGGCGCTGGGAACGAACATGACGCCCAGAAAGATCAGAACCAGGACCATGAAAAAGGTCGCGACAATCTTTGATGACGCATTCGAGAGCGACCGAAACAATACCCACATCTGACTCATCCCTTATGGTTCTTATTGTCAGACCATACCGGGAGGATGGATTTGCGTAAAATGCAAATTACCTATTCGCCGCTCCAGTTCGGCTTGCGTTTCTCGGCAAATGCCCGTGGACCTTCAATAAAATCAGGGCCTTTGAACAAACGGCCGACCGCATCATACTTCTGCGAAAAGGCCTCCTGGAAGTTAGCCGTATCGAGGCCTTTCATCGCAACCTCCTTGGTTGTGCGCACCGAAGCGGGTGAGCATTCCGTAATCATACCCGCCCAGCGCATCGCCGCATCCATGAGTTCAGCCTGGGGCACGACTTCATTGACGAAGCCGAGCGCCTGGCCCTCTTCCGCCATGACATGACGACCTGTCAGCATCATCCCCATGGCCCGTTTCAGACCGATTTGACGGGGCAAGCGATGTAGGCCACCCGCTAGAGCGGCCAGCCCGACTTTTGGCTCTGGCAAGGCAAAACGCGCATTGTCTGATGCAATGATCAAGTCACAGGCTAGCGCGATCTCAAAGCCGCCCCCCATGGCCACACCATTGACCGCTGCGATGACCGGTTTGAACAAATCATAGCGATTGGTCAGGCCGCCAAAACCGCTCGGCACGGGGAACATTTCGCCGCCTTCGGCCTGATAGCGCAGATCATTGCCGGCACTGAACGCGCGGTCTCCAGCGCCGGTAACAATCGCCACCCAGAGATCCTTATCCGCCGCAAACTTGTCAAACACTTCGCCCAGGTCGCGATTGGCCGGCGGGTGCAGCGCATTCATCTTTTCAGGCCGGTTGATTTCGACAATCAGAATATTGCCGTCGATTTTCGTGTTCACAAACGCGCTTTCAATCATAATACGCTCCCGATCTGTCTGATTTCGCGCTAGGCTATGACTTGCTTAAACCGAATCAAGGATGACGTGGCGACATGTCGGACAAGAACGCGCTCGATTTATCATCCATCGATCCACCCATCTGGCGGATCATGGTCGAAGACGTGGTCTATGGCCCATACACGATGGGCCAGATGCGATCCTTTGCGGAAGAAGGGCGGCTCCTGGAATCGTCACAGGTCGCCTATGATGATGGCGGCGCCTTTGTGAATGCGCGGATGCATCCGGAGCTTTGCGAGCTGTTCCTGGCCCCGACACCGACCCCAAAGGGAGAGATCGCGCCGGAACCGGCAAACTATCTGGTTTCGGTTCAGACGGACGCTGATGGGCGCCGCGCGGTGATATCCCTGCTGAACGAGATTGGACGATTTTCCGAACTGATGCCTGGCTGTTTCATTCTGCACACAACGCAGGCGGTGGTGGACTTGCGGTCGCAATTATCAACACTGCTGGCGGAACGTGGCCGGTGCGTGATCGTTAATGCGACGACTGGACAGCTGGCCTGGATGGGGCTGACCTCAGACGCCAATACACATGCCAAACTGATCTGGAAGCGCGAGCCCTAAGCCGCGATCTCTACCTCTTCCGGTGGCATGGCGGCGATTCCCCGGATCATATCGGCGGCTTTTTCGGCAATCATGATGGTTGGCGCATTTGTATTGCCCCCAATCAGGGTCGGCATGACCGAAGCATCAACCACGCGCAGGCCGTCGACGCCGCGAACCTTGAGCTCTCCATCCACCGGCGCGTCGTCCTGAATCCCCATCGCGACCGTCCCGACCGGGTGATAGATGGTCTCGCCATAGGTGCGAATGAATGTGTCGATCTCTTCATCTGATTGCACATCGGCACCTGGCAAAGCTTCATTGCCGCGCAGCGGGGCCAGCGCATTCTGGCCGGCAATCTCGCGCATCATGCGGACTGACTCCCGCATCGTAATGCGGTCGCCTTCGGAGGCGAGATAATTGGGGTCGATTGCCGGATGCTCGAACGGGTCCGAGCTGGCCAACATGACCGTGCCGCGACTTTCAGGTCGCAACTGGCAGGAATGGATCGTAAAGCCGTCGCGCTTGTAGTCGTAATTGCCATGATCGCGCATCATCGCATTCACAAGATGCAGCTGAATATCCGGCCGGTCGAGCCCTTCGCGGGTCTTCAGAAAGGCGCCTGCCTGCAGGAAATTATCCGCGCCTGGTCCTGACTTGGACATCAGATACTTGATCCCGACCGCCAGCTTCTTGAGGCCCGCCTGTTTGGAATAGGCGGAGGCTTTCTGGGTCATCTCGTGAATGACGGTGACGTCGAGGTGATCTTGCAAATTGGCACCGACATTCTTGCTGTCAAACACGCACGTCACGCCGTGTTTACGTAACTCGTCTGCGGGACCGATGCCGGAGAGCTGCAGGATTTGTGGTGACTGGACAGCACCGGCGCAGAGGATCACTTCCTGTGAGGCCTGGATCAGTTCGGGTTCGGCACCGGGCTTCGCGACCGTCTCGACCCCATGCACTTTGCCGCCATGAAAGACGACTTTCGACACCAGCGCCGTCGACATTATGGTCAGATTGGTTCGCTCTTTCTCGATCGGTCGCAAATAGGCGAAAGAAGCACTCCAGCGCTCACCTTCATGAATTGTGCGCTGGTATGGGCCGAACCCCTCCTGTTGAGGGCCATTAAAGTCTGATGTGGCCTTGTGTCCGGCCTGCTGACCCGCTTGCACGAACATATCGTACAAATTGTCTTCAAGCGGACTTTCGCTGACGCGGAGCGGACCGTCACCGCCATGAAACGGGTTGGCACCGCCTTCATAGCCTTCAGATTTCCGGAAATAAGGCAGGACATCCGCATAGCCCCAGCCGGTCAGGCCGGTTTGCCGCCATTGATCATAGTCACGCGCGTGGCCGCGAATATAGATCATACCATTGATTGAGGACGAGCCACCCCAGCCACGCCCGCGGGGCCACCAGAGCTTGCGATTGTCCATGTGTCTCTGAGGCGTGGTCCAGAACCCCCAATTATGAGGGTTTTCCTGCTTGATCAGGCCTCCGACACCGGCCGGCATGCGAATCAGCAGGGATTTGTCTTTTTTGCCGGCTTCGATGAGGCAAACCGTGACATTCGGGTCTTCGCTTAAACGGTTTGCCAGGACACACCCGGCACTCCCGGCGCCTACAATGATGTAATCAAACCCTTTTTTTTGACCCATTGTGACGTCCTCTGATCCTTGTTGCCGTCCGGCATTTCTGTGAGCTTTTCGCCTGATATCAACCATTTGTGAACGCGTCATACGTATTGTCAATCTTAACAAAACCTATGTGGGGCGGCGTCAAATTGGGAGCGGTTATGAGTGCAGCACTCGCAAGACCCGCAAACGACCAGCTGAATGGTCGGGCGAAACCAGATCGTCGACGTCACTATCGTGTGTCGTTGAAATTGAATGGACGTTTTCTCCATGAAGGCGCCGATCATACCTTTCTGACTCAGAATATTTCCTGCGGCGGCGCCTGCGTCGAATCCGCGGCAGTCCCGCAATTGGGGACACGTGTGGTCTGCTATTTCGATGATCTCGGACGCGTATCAGGCGAAGTCACGCGCACCACAGATGGTGGATTCGCGGTGGAGTTCCAAACCCCGCAGCACAAGAAAGACAAACTCGCGGACCGGCTCGTCTGGCTGCTCAACCACAAGAAGTATGAGCTCCAGGATGAACGCAGCTCCCCGCGCAAGGACACGGCGGGCCCTGCCCTGATCACCCGCGCCAATGGCACCAAGCTGCAATGCCGCGTGATCGATATTTCTCTCTCAGGCGCCGCGTTCGAGTTCGATGGTCCGGTCCCGATTGTCGGCGAGAATGTTCGCGTCGGCACGCTGCAAGGCGAAGTCGTGCGCGCCGTGGCCGGCGAGTTTGCCATTCGGTTCCTGCACAAGAAGAAGCCGACCTCA
>JBCCCT010000039.1:0-21387 GCA_039033355.1 Pseudomonadota bacterium
CCAGCTGAAATTCAATGCCGGGGTCTATACCTGCGCCAATCCGGATGCCGACACGCCCGATGAATACCGGTTTGCGATGTTTGTCCGTTCGGCGCCGGATGTTGATTTCATCCCGCTCTCAAATGGCGATGTGGTGATGAGCCGAAGCAATGCCGGCCCGCTCTCTGCAGCCTGGAATCCCTGCGAGTCCTAGGGATATAGCCGCGTGCGGCGCCACCCCTTGCCGTCACGCACCAGTTTCAGGCGGTCATGCATGCGGAAGGCCTGGTCCTGCCAGAACTCGATTTCGGACGGGATCAGCCGGTATCCACCCCAATGTTCGGGCCGCGGAATGTCATCATCATCGCCATAGATGGAGCTGATCTCGGCGACCCGCTGATTGAAGGCCTCGCGATTATCGAGCGGCCGCGATTGATCCGAGGCGATGGCGGCGATCCGGGATTGCGGCGCGCGTTGCCGGAAATAGGCATCTGACTGGTCCGGAGCACTCTTCTCGATCGTGCCGCGCACGCGGACCTGCCGGCGCAAGCTCTTCCAGTGGAAGCACAAGGCGGCTTTGGGATGCGCGGCCAATTGCATGCCCTTGGCGCTGTCATAATTGGTATAGAACTGAAACCCGTCTGCAGCGCTGAGCCCGCGCAGCAGGACAATGCGGACATCCGGCAAGCCATCCGCATCCACCGTCGCCAGCGACATGGCTGTGGAATCATTCGGCTCGCTGGCATTTGCTTCTTTCAGCCAGGTGTCCAGCAATTCGAACGGCTCCGACACATCCGGAATCAGGGGCCGATCGCCATCCGCTGCATAGTCTGCCGCGCTTGGCGATCCAGGAATTGAAACAGGCACATCAGTCATTCAATTGTCTATCCATTTGGGTGTCGGCGCCGTTAGGGGTTTGGCAGGCTTGGCATTTGCATATAGGAGACCGCGAACACCGCAACTACGGAACGGCCCATATGTCGCATAACACATTTGGACATCTCTTTCGCGTCACCACCTGGGGCGAGAGCCACGGGCCGGCCCTTGGCTGCATCGTCGATGGCTGCCCGCCCGGCCTGCCGCTGGATGAAGCCTGGGTGCAGCAATTCCTCGATCAGCGCCGTCCCGGCACCAGCCGTTTCGTGACCCAACGCCGCGAACCGGATCAGGTCAAACTCCTGTCCGGCGTGTTTGAGGATGATCGCACCGATGGCCCGGTGACCACAGGCACACCGATCAGCATGATGATCGAAAATGTCGACCAACGCTCCAAGGATTATTCTGAAATCCGCGACCGTTATCGCCCCGGTCATGCCGATTATACCTATGACCAGAAATATGGCGTCCGGGATTATCGCGGCGGTGGCCGGTCTTCAGCCCGCGAAACCGCATCCCGCGTCGCAGCTGGCGCTGTTGCGCGCCGGGTGCTCGGTGACGACATCCAGGTCCGCGGCGCCGTGGTTCAGATCGGCGCTCACAAGATTGATCGCGAATCCTGGGATTGGTCGATCACCGGCGACAATCCGTTCTGGTGCCCGGATGCCAATATGGCGGCGCAATGGGAAACCTATCTCGATGAGGTCCGCAAGGCTGGCTCCTCTGTCGGCGCCGTGGTCGAGGTCCAGGCTTCCGGCGTGCCGGCCGGATGGGGCGCGCCGGTCTATGGCAAGCTGGACAGCGAACTGGCCAGTGCGATGATGAGCATCAATGCTGCCAAAGGCGTCGAAATTGGCGCCGGCTTCGACGCGGCATCCTTTTCCGGCGAACAAAACGCCGATGAAATGCGCAATGGCAATGATGGCGTCCGCTTCCTGTCGAATAATAATGGCGGCGTGGCTGGCGGCATATCCACCGGTCAGGACGTGATTGTCCGCGTCGCGATCAAGCCGACCTCGTCCATTCTGACCGAAACCCGGTCGGTCACGCGGGATGGCGAAGAGGTCGATGTCCGCACCAAAGGTCGCCATGACCCCTGTGTCGGCATCCGCGCCGTTCCCGTCGCAGAGGCCATGCTGGCCTGCGTTCTGGCCGATGCAAAATTGCGACACCGCGGCCAGATCGGCAGTTAAAACTGCTGTAATTCATATCAGATTCAGATTTCTGGGCCCATGTCGCGCGCATCTTTTCAGTTAGGAGCGTAAGACAATGACATTCTCCCAGTTTTGCAAACTTGCCGCCTTTGCGGGCGCCATGACGCTGGCTCTGCCAGCCCACGCCCAGGATGAAGCCAATAATGGCTGGAGCGGCGAAGGCTCACTGAGCGCGGGCGTCACCACAGGGAATACCGAAACCACGGACATTGGCCTTGGCGTCGATGTGGCGCGGGTGATGAACGTCTGGACGGTTGGCGTTCAGGCCACCGCGGATTATGGCGAAACCGATGGCGACGAGACCAAGAACCGGATCTTCCTTGGCACCAATCTTGACCGTCAGATCAATGATCGCCTGTTCGGCTTTGGCCAGCTGACTTATGAGCGCGATGAATTCTCCGGCTTTGACTCACGCGCCTTTATCGGCGGCGGTCTCGGCTATGAGGTCCTCACCGGCGATGTCACGACCTGGACGGTACGTGGCGGCCCGGGTCTGAAGATTGACGAGATTGAAGCGGTTCTGGACACGACCACAGTGCCCGCAACCATCTTGTCACCCGCCACAACGGAAGAATCTTTCGGTGCGACCGCGCAATCCAATTTTGCGCATCAGTTCAATGACAATGTCGCTTTCACCAATGATTCCACCGCGGTCTATGCCGACACATCGACCCAATTGGGCAATATCGCTGCGATCACCGCGACGCTGACAGACACCTTGTCTGCCCGCGTCTCATTCGAGGTGCGCCACGACACTGATCCGGTCGACGGATTTGAGGCCACTGACACGATCAGCCGTGTCTCGCTGGTTTACGGATTTGGCAAATAAGCCAAGCCGAGACCTTGTTCTGAACGAGCCCGCATCAATTGGTGCGGGCTTTTTCATGGCGCATAGCCGACCCAGCCGCGCCAGGTGAAGGCGCTATAGAAGGGCGTCACATCCTGCAAGCCAGCCGCCTGCAAGACCGCCAGATCCTCCTCCGGATCCAGAAGCGCGATCGAGTTGGAAACGCCTTCTCGCGCCATTTGGGCCATATCCGGATCTGCGCCTGATGCGACCGCAAAGGCCGCATAGCGCGATAGCCAGGCGTCTCGAGCAGGTTCGGATTGCGGGAAGCTGCAATGGACCGCCACCAACGGGGCGCCGGGCTTCAATCGTCGAACCATGTTTCCGACAGTGGTCCGCCGGGCATCCGCATCCAGGAAGTGGAGCGTCAACAGGCTGGTGGCGGCATCAAACGGTCCGTCTGGCGCGTCATCGATGTAGCCACAATGGAAAGCGACGCGGTCCTGCGCATGGTCCAACCGTTTTTTCGCTTCCGCAATCATGGCCTCGGCCGGATCGACCCCGACAAAGGTCCAGCCGGGATTGGCCCGTACAAACGCGTCAAGCTCCAGGCCACCGCCGGCGCCATGCACCAGCACATGCGCCGTGTCTGGCACCCGTTCCTGCAAAAGGACGGATGTCATTCGGTGCACATCGGAAAAACCGGGCATGAACAAGGCTGGCCCATCGGCATAATTGGCCGCCCGCTCCGGGTCATTGAAGATTTCCAGAAATGGATTTTCGTTCGGGTCAGACATCCCACACTCCCCTGGCGCGACGCTTCCTACTGGATGTCCTGCCGGTTCCAGATCGGGAATGGATCATCCAGCTCAACGCTTTCAGGATTGAAATCTTCCGGCAAGAGCGCCGCATCCAGACGCGCGTTCAAGGCGGGCCAGTCAATGCCTGCGCCGATAAACACGATCTCCTGGCGGCGATCGCCCCAAGGCTCTTCCCAATTGGCTTTGAGATAGTTGCGCAAGGCATCATTGTCTGGCCAACGCTCCGACGGCACGGACGCCCACCAGGTGCCAAGCGGCGCAATGCTGGACAAGGACCCGGCAAGCGAGAACTCCGCCAGCCATTCCGGCCTTGTCGCGATCCAGAAATGCCCTTTGGCGCGGATGACGCCAGGCAGCGGTCCGTTCAACAGATCATGAATGGCTTGCGGTTCGAACGGGCGCCGGGCGCGATAGGTGAACGAGGTGACGCCATATTCTTCGGTCTCAGGGACATGGTCGGCAAACCCGTAGAGTTCCTTGGCCCACATGGGATGCGTTTCGGCTTTTTCGAAATCAAACAGCCCGGTATCAAATATCTCTGACGAGGCGACGTCCGAATAATTGGACTCGATGATCTTGGCGTCGGCATTCAGGCTGCGAATGATCTTGCGCGCCGCGTCGACCTGCTGGGCGCTGGCATCATCGACCTTGTTCAACACGACCACATCAGCGAATTCGATCTGATCGGTCAGCAAGTGGACCAGCGTTCGATTGTCTTCCTCACCCATGACTTCACCGCGATCCTTCAGGAAATCGTGGCTGGAATAATCGTTCAGCAGGTTCACGGCATCGACGACGGTGACCATCGTGTCGATCCGGGCGACATCAGACAGGCTGACCCCGTGCTCGTCACGAAAATCAAAGGTCGCGGCGACGGGCAAAGGCTCCGAAATGCCGGTTGATTCAATCAGCAGATAGTCAAACCGGTCTTCGCTTGCCAGGCGGCGGACTTCGTCAAGCAGATCATCGCGCAAGGTGCAGCAGATACAGCCATTTGACATTTCAACCAAGGTTTCATCCGTCCGGCTGAGCTCCGCCCCGGCGCGAACCAGGTCTGCGTCAATATTCACTTCGGACATATCATTGACGATGACTGCCACGCGGCGGCCGTCGCGATTGTTCAGCACGCGATTGAGCAACGTGGTTTTGCCTGCACCGAGAAACCCGGAAAGGACAGTGACAGGCAGTCGATTTTCGGGGCTGAGGTTTGCGTCGCTCATGGCAATCTCCGGCAATGATCTGAATGATCCGCTGAATTAGGGGCAAGATGCGATTTGCGCAATGTTATAGCATCACAATCGTCTACTTTTTTAACAATCCTGATTTGCGCGTAGGCAGTTTCCTCTTGCACCTTCCTGACGCAGGCCAGCCCTCACCTCATACCGCCCGAACGCCTCATCCTGAGCCTGACGAAGGACGAGGCGGGGCTTCCCGGAAGCCCGACCCTTTATCCTTCGCCAGGCTCAGGATGAGGGTCTTGGGAAACTAACCAAAAATAAAACCAAACCGCCCGCGCGCCGGGCCGTATGTGTTGGCGCCGTCGGACACGACACTGATTGTGCTCTCACAGTTCCAGCAGCATCTGACAATTACATCGATCATAGGGTGTTGGGGTCAGCTCATCACCAGTCAATTCGCGAAACCCGGACTTGCGATACAGCGCCAGTGCCGCATCGAGCTTTGTATTCGTTTCCAGCCAGATTCTGGTCGCCCCCATGGCCCTGGCCTTTTCGATCGAGGCATCCATCAGGGCGCGACCAATGCCCCGGCCTTTGACATCGCTGCGCGCTGACATCTTGATCAGTTCCAGGACCTGGTCGCCATGCCCGGGGACCAGGCCAACCGTTCCGACAGGTTCGCCCTCCAGCTCAGCGATCAGAATGGCGCCGCCCTTGTCGAGAATATGGGTTTGCGGGTCATCGAGCTGCGCCCGGTCTTCGTCTTCGACGGTGAAATAGGCCTCAACCCAGGCCAGGTTGAGATCTCGGAAAGCATTGGCGTCAGCGGGGGTATAGTCTCGGACAATCATGTCCAAGATATGCTACCCGACAAAGGCTCTTTCAATCACAAAATCGGCCGGCTCGGAATTCGAGCCTTCTTTCAGGCCATGCTCTTCCATCAGGCCTTTCAGCTCTTTGGTCATTTCGATGGAGCCACAAATCATCGCCCGATCAACCGCCGGATCGAGGCGCGGCACGTCGAGATCCTCAAACAATTTGCCGGACCGGATCAGGTCCGTGACACGGCCCTGGCGATCAAAATCTTCCCGCGTACAGGTCTGATACAGGCGCAGCTTGCCCTGCCCGATCTCGCCAATGTCGGGATCATTGAGAAACGCCTCAACCGTCTCGCGCGAATAAGCAAGTTCGGCAACATCGCGGCAAGTATGGGTGATGATCACTTCCTCGAATTTCTCATAAGTCTCGGGGTCGCGCAGGATGCTGGCAAAGGGCGCAAAACCGGTCCCGGTCGAGAAGCAATAGAGCCGCTTGCCTGGCACCAGGGCGTCATGCACCAGCGTGCCCACGGGCTTCTTACCGAGCAGCACCTTGTCGCCGACCTGGATCTTCTGCAGCTTTGAGGTCAGCGGGCCATCCGGCACCTTGATCGAATAGAATTCCAGCGTGTCGTCCCAGTTCGGGCTGGCCACGGAATAGGCGCGCAGCAATGGTTTGCCATTGTCGCCCATCAGGCCGATCATGATGAATTCGCCTGAGCGGAACCGGAAGCTTGAGGGCCGTGTGATGGTGAATTTGAACAGGCGATCCGTATAGTGATGCACCGACAGCACCGTCTCTTCAGTCGGGGCGTTCGGGTTCACTTTTTTCGCCGGTGCGGCAGCAGTGGCAGTCAAGGCAGCCTCCTTGGAACTCATCTTCAGCGGCGCAAATGTAGTATCTGGCGGCGCAATACAAGTGGGCTAATGAACGCATTAGTTCAGCTAAAGCAAATCACGGACATGAGAGGATTTGCCTATCGCGCGTAATGCCCTGCCAATTCTGACAGTGGAATGCGTTTCTCCGCAACTGCACACTTTCGAGAGCCGCAATGGCTGAAGGAGATTGTCATGATGCCCAGCCCGCTTTTGCGTTCCCTGATGCTAGCATGTTTCGGACTCGGATTGGCGGAGCCGGTCCTGGCCAAGGAAGTCGAAGCGAGCGCGATGAAGTATACCAATAAAGGGACTTACACCGCGCAATTCTATATCCGCTACAATCTTGAAGACGGCTCAAATTGCAAAGTTCGCCCGAAGAATTTCGGCCTGGTCAATCTCGCATATAATGACACGGTGACGTATGACCTCAGCGACAAGATGATGGTCAAGGATGGCGGCCAGGGCTGTCTCAACGCGTACGGCTATATCCAGGAAGGCCGCGAAGTCTGGGGCTATGTCGATATCACCTATGGTACCAATGAAGGCTGCAATAAGGACAAGACCGTCATCTATCAAATGCGAGGCGGGACCATTAGCTACAAGACCAAGGGCGAGACGCTCTCCAATAATCGGTGTCAGGTTTCAAGCTGGCCGTGACGCGCACGTGCGCGGCTACAGCCCGATCTCGCTCGATACCCATTTCACATCCTCATTGGTCGTCTCGGTCATCACGGCCAGCTCGTAGATATTCTCATAGCCATAGCCGTATAGGTTGATGAAAGTCGGAATGTTCAGCGCCAGCGAGATCCGCTTGAGCGGGATCGGCTCGACATCATCACTGAAATTATTGTTGCAATAGATCAGGATGCGCGTGTCCGCAGAGGGAATGATCGAGGCCAGTTTCTCATCCGTGAAATCGGAGAAAGGCAGGTTCACGGCCCCTTCAATATGGCCCATCTCGAACGCATAAGCGCTGCGCGCATCAAGGATGATCGTGTCCGGATCCGTCGCCTTCGCATTGAAGTCTTCCAGGCTCAACAGACGCGTTTCGCGGTATTCAAAGACTTCGCTGCTCAAGTCCATGAACCCGGCAAAATCCACTTCGGCCGGCTCCGGCAGCTCTTGAGCGCTCGCCACAAGGCCGATGCCGATAAAGGTCGCAATTGCCAGCAGACCACAAATCAGACTGTTACGAACACCATTCTTACGGGCAGACATGTTGGGCTCCATTGCTTGCCAGACTTAGTGAGTAAAGACTCATTGTGGCAGGAATGGGTATCGATTACGATTTTAGCGCCCCAAAGCCTCTTTCCAATGATAACGGCAGAGCGAGACATAGACTTCCTTGCCGACGCTGACCTGATCGCCTTCCGTGATGGCTTTTCCATTTTCGTCGAGGCGGGCGGTCATGATGGCTTTCTTGCCGCAATGGCAGATGGTCCGCGCCTCCCGCAAATCGTCGGCAATGGCCAACAGTGCGGATGAGCCTTCAAACAACTCGCCCTGAAAGTCGGTGCGCAAACCATAGCACAACACGGGCAGTTTCAACCGATCGCCGACCCGGGCCAACTGCCAGACCTGTGCTTTGGTCAGGAATTGCGCTTCGTCGAAGAAGATGGCGCTGAGCGGGGTTTGCTTATGCTGCTGCTCAATCGCGGCGAACAGGTCTGTGTCGCTTCGGTAGAGATGCGCCGGTGCGTTGAGACCGATGCGGGATTCAATCTCGCCCATTGTGTCTGCCGCTGCCACGCCATAATGACCGGACGTCCAAAGCATAACCTCCATCCCCTGCTCGCGATAATTGTACGCCGCTTGCAAAAGGATTGCGGATTTACCGGCATTCATGGCGCTATAAGTGAAATAGAGTTTGGACATGGCTTAAGGCCTAGATGATTCTTCACGCGAGTTCACGCGTCCTCCTGCCCCCTTTACGGCGCAGGTTCAATCGCGTTTAAGCCGGGTCGAGCGAATACAAATGACAGGATCAAACTCATGCAATGGCACGTCTACCTCTCTGGCGAAATTCACACGGACTGGCGCGACCAGATTGTGGCGGGCGCGAAAGCGCATGATCTCGACATCGTGTTCAGCTCTGCCAATACGCATCATGAAAGCAGCGACGCTGCCGGCGATGTGCTGGGTCGCCCGTCCGAGGATTTCTGGCGCGACCATCAATCGGCCAAGGTCAACTCTTTGAGAATCCGGACCCTGATCCAGAAATGCGATATCGCGGTCATTCGCTTTGGCGACAAGTACAAGCAGTGGAATGCCGCCTTCGACGCGGGCCAGTGCGCGGCGCTCGGCAAGCCATACATCACCCTGCATGATGACAATATCGTCCACGCCCTGAAAGAAGTGGACGGCGCCGCGGCCGGTTGGGCCAAGACGCCGGACCAGGTCGTCGAAATCCTGAAATACACGCTCGGCACCTGATCCGAGCCGATTTCCGACCCCGTCTGACCTTACGTCGCCGAGAACGCTGTGGTTCGTTCCGCGCGTTTGGTATAAGCTCAGCCTGACGCGTCCCGCTATTTCGCAGACGCGCATAATGGGTGAGGAATATGGGACTGATCAGCGACTTCGTCGCCGGGCGTATGCCCCCGGCTTTGTATGAGGAATATTTGACGCCGGGCTTTTTCACGCCCTGGACCGATGCGCTGCTGGCGCAATCACCGCCCAGAGGGCGAGTCCTGGATGTCGCCTCTGGCACCGGCGCCGTTTCGCGCGCGATTGCACGTCACGGGTCTGACCTGACCGTCGCCGCCATAGATGTCGCCCCGCCCATGATACAATTTGCTGAAACCGCAACCGACGCGGCCGGCCTGTCGGATCGTGTCGCTTTCACCCTCGCCTCCGCGGATCAGCTGCCGTTTGAGGATCAATCCTTTGACAGCGCGTTTTGCCAGCAAGGCCTGCAATTCTTCCCGGACAAGGTGGCGGCGCTGAAAGAAATGAAACGCGTGTTGCGGCCCGGCGGACAAGCGGCTGTGTCGGTCTGGACCTCAGCTGCCAATGGCAATCCGCCCTTTGCCGCGCTGGAAGACATTATCGCGGACCGGATCGGCGCGGACCAGGTGCCGTTCGGACCCTTCGCCTATGGCGACAAGGCCGCGATCGAGCAAAATGCCGAAGCGGCCGGGCTGACCATTATCAGCCTGGAAGAACAGACACGAATGACCCGCCTTCCTGCCGCGCGCACGGTCCTGCTATTTGATTTGCTCTTCCTCGGACGGCCGGCAGAGGATGGTGCTCTACAGCCGATCTTTGATCCCGCTGATGAGTCCAAGGATCCGCTGATCGCGGAATTGATCACCGCCTTCGAGGCCGCCACGTCAGAATTCATTGAGCCTGATGGCACCATGCATTGCCCATCAACGGCCAACGTCCTGATCGCGCAGGCCTGATCGGCTAGACGCCCGCCACTTCGCTCGCAGCGGCTTCGGCTTTCACCCATTTGATGAAGGAGCGTACGTCTTCGGTCAGATGGCGCCCCTTCGGCCAGACCAGCCAATAGCCATAATCGACACTGATCGAGCCATCCGCGAAGGGCGCAATCAAACGACCGGCTGCGATATCGGCGGCCGCAATCGCGCGCTTGGCCAGCACCACGCCGCGCCCGGTGGCAGCCGCTTCAATCGCCAGGGCAGATTGATTAAATCGTGGCCCGCGCGTGCCATCCACATCCGCGCCGGCGCCCCGCGCTTTCAGCCAGCTGGTCCAGTCCGGACAGGAGGGATCAACTTCGGCGCTGACATCATGGATGAGCGTGTGTTTGGCAAGATCGGCGGGTTTGCGGATCGCATCGGCCCCTTCCAGCAATTGTGGTGAGCAGACCGGCAGCACGGTTTCATCCAGCAGCCGTTCCGCTTTCAAGCCATCATAATCCCCGGCGCCATAGCGAATAGCGAAGTCGGCATCCGCGGTCGTGAAGTCAGTCAACCCGCTATCGGCGCTGACCCAGGCCTCGACGCCGGGATGGGCGCTGTGAAAGCGATCCAGGCGCGGCGCCAGCCATTTGGCGGCAAAACTCGGCGCGGAACTGACCATGACCCGGCCTTTGCGCGCCGGCGCCTGCATGATGCGGCCGGCTTCGGCAATCTGGTCAAAGGCCTCACGCACCAGCGGCAAGGCGGCCTGCGCCGCATCGGTCAGCAAGACGCTGCGCCCGGTCCGCTTGAACAGTGGCGTTCCGGCATAATCTTCAAGCTGGCGAATATGCTGCGATATCGCGCCAGGCGTGACATTCAATTCGTCTGCCGCTTTGGTGAAAGACAGGCGCCGGGCTGCGGCTTCAAAGGCACGCAAGGCGTTCAGGGGGGGAAGGCGATCATTCGTTTCAGACATGGTGCACGTCTATAACCAGATTTTGATTGTAGTTTCTCTAAACAATGGGATAAGGCTCTTTCGGTTGCTGAAACCGCCTCGTCAACTCATTTCTTCGCCACAGATCGATCCAGCAGACAGAACCGACCCATGCGTCTCTTCCCAACCTTTTTCTATACAGACGATGCTCACGTGACCGTTTTTGGTGGCGGTGAGGAAGCCCGGCGCAAGGTCCGCCTGCTGGCCAAGACATCGGCGCATATCACGGTCGTCATCGATACCGAGATCGAGCCCGGCTTTGCCGAAGAGTTCGCCGGCCGCATCACTATCGCCCCGCGCGACATGGCTGGACAGGCGCTCGACCGGTCAAAATTTGCGATCGTCGCCTGCCGCACCAAAGAGAATTGCGATCAGTCCATCATCTGGGCGCGCGAATATGGCGTGCCGATCAATGTGGTTGATCAGCCTGAGGAATGCGATTTCACCATTCCGAGCATTCTGGAACGCGGCGAACTGGTCGCGGCGGTCGGATCCGGTGGCGCTGCGCCAGTCCTGGCCAAGCGCGTCCGCACCCATCTGGAAGCGCTGATGCCGCAAAACATGGGACCCCTGTCCGAACTTGCGCGTGACTTCCGACCGCGTGTCTATCAGGTTCTGGACGATGGCGTGAAACGCCGCCAGTTCTGGGAAGCCGCCTTGAATGGCGCCCCGGCAGACCTCGCGCTGGACGGAAAGTTTGAGGACGCCCTGGCGGCGATGGAGTTATTGCTGCAACAGACCGCCAGCCCCGAGAACACGGTCGGGCCGGTTCATATTGTCGGTGCCGGGCCAGGCGATCCGGAACTGCTCACACTGAAAGCGTTCCGGCTGATCCAGAATGCCGATATTGTCTTTCACGACCGCCTGGTCAGTGACGAGATCATGGACCTGGTGCGCCGCGATGCGACGCGCGTGTCAGTGGGCAAATCAAAAGCCAATCACAGCGTGCCCCAATCAGAGATTCATGAGCTGATGATCAAGGCTGCGAACGAAGGCAAGCGCGTGGTCCGCCTGAAAGGCGGCGATCCGTTTATCTTTGGTCGCGGCGGCGAAGAAGTCGAAGCCCTGCGCGAAGCCGGCATCGAAGCGAGCGTCGTCCCGGGCATATCATCCGCCCTGGGCTGCGCCGCATCCGCCGGCTTGCCGCTGACACATCGCGATCATGCACAGACCCTGACCTTCGTGACCGGCCACGCCAAGTCTGGCGAAGTGCCGGATCTTGATTGGCAGGCGCTGGCCAAACCCGCCCAGACCGTCGTGGTCTTCATGGGCGTTGGCACAGCCCCAACCATTGCAGAAAAACTCATCCATGCGGGCCGCGTCAGCACGACGCCGGTGGCAGTGATCGAAAACGGGACGCGCGACAATGAGATCAAGGTGTTCGGCACGCTCGCCGAATTGCCGCAATTGATCACCCGCGCTGGAATCAAGGGCCCGGCTTTGCTGGTGATTGGCGAAGTCAGCGCCATTCCGGCAGAAGCTCTGGCCAAACTCTCATCGGAGGCTGCTGCATGACATCCGTGCGCCCGAAACTGAAACCGGACACCCCGAAAACCGTCACCGCCTGGGAGACCGAAACCGGAAATGTCGTCTGGTTGCGCGCTGACCTGACCTGGACTCAGGATGCGAGCGAGATTGGTGTGTTCACCGGCGATGATGCGGAAGCGGCTCTTGAAAAAGCCAAAACCCAGGAAGGCCAGATCACCGACCCCTATTTCATGGAAGTCACCGAAGACGGCAAAGTGGCGGGCCGTGAGACGTTGCGCGAGAGCATTCGCGCCAATGGACCGACCGTCCCTTATGGAGTGATTATCTGATGCCATCGCGCGAAATCACCGGGCTCACCCTGTATGGCGACAGCATTTCCGGCAATTGCCAGAAGCCGCGCTGGACCGCGGATTATCTCGACATCGACCATGACTGGGTGGAAGTCGACATTCTCAATGGTGGCACCCAATCGGAAGAGTTTCTGTCGCTCAATCCCGTCGGTCAGGTGCCGATCGCACGCTGGCCGGATGGCCGTGTCCTGCCGCAATCAAACGCGATCATGCTGTATCTGGCAGACGGCTCGGACCTGATCCCGGAAGACAGTTTCCAACGCGCCCAGATGAATAGCTGGCTGTTCTGGGAACAATATTCGCACGAAACCTCCATCGCCGTGCGCCGGTTCAAGAAACACTATCTCAAACTGCCGGATGACGAGATTGATCCGCAACTGATGGTCAAAGGCCGCCGGGCGCTTGGCGTCATGGAAATGCAATTGACCTGGACCGATTGGCTGGTTGGCGATGCGCTGACTTGCGCCGATATCGCGCTGGTCGCTTATACGCGTGTCGCGCATGAAGGCGGTTTTGACCTGGCGGAATTTCCAAATGTCGAGCGTTGGGTCAGCCGCGTCGAAGGCGCCCTGTCCATCGGTCATGCCATGCCCAAACAAGGGGTCACTTTGTAATGTATCGCTATGATGAATTTGACGCGCAGATCGTCAAGGAACGCGTCGATCAGTTCCGCGGCCAGGTGGCCCGTCGCCTGTCCGGTGACATTCTCGAGGACGAGTTCAAGCCGCTGCGCCTGCAAAACGGCGTCTATCTGCAATTGCACGCCTATATGCTGCGCGTCGCCATCCCCTATGGCCAGCTGAACGCCGCCCGGATGCGCAAACTGGCCAAGATCGCGCGCGATTATGATCGCGGCTATGGCCATATGACGACGCGCCAGAACATCCAGTATAACTGGGTCGCCTTGAAGGACATTCCCGACGTCCTGGAAGAATTGGCCGAAGTCGAGATGCATGCCATCCAGACCTCCGGCAATTGCATTCGCAATGTCACCTCAGATCATTTCGCCGGCGCGACCAGGGATGAGATCATGGATCCGCGTCCCTGGTGCGAGATCATTCGCCAGTGGAGCACGTTCCATCCGGAATTCGCCTTCTTGCCGCGCAAGTTCAAGATCGCCGTCACCGCGGCCGAGCATGACCGCGCCGCGATCCGCGTCCACGATATCGGCCTTCACATGCGGGAGCGCGATGGCCTGGTCGGGTTTGAAGTTCATGTTGGCGGCGGCCAGGGCCGGACGCCAATCATCGCTGCCATGGTCAACGACTTCGTGCCGGAGCACGAGATTCTCGATTATCTCGAAGCGATCATGCGGGTCTATAACCGCTTCGGGCGCCGCGATAACAAGTACAAGGCCCGGATCAAGATCCTGGTCACCGAAACCGGTGCGGAAGACTTCACCCGCCTGGTCGAGGAAGAATATGCCGCACAGCAGACAAGCGAGAAAATCGCCCTGCCCCAGGCCGAAATTGATCGCATCAATGCCTATTTTGCGCCGCCCGCCTTTGCTGACAAATCAGAGACGAGCGACGCATTCGACCGCGCCAAGGCGGCCGATCCGGCCTTTGCCAATTGGGCCAAAGTGAACCTGCATCCTCACAAGGTTGCCGGCTATACATCCGTGACGATCAGCCTGAAACCGATTGCCGGACTGGCCGGCGATGCCACAGACAGCCAGATGGCCGTCATGGCGCACCTGGCGGAGACTTACGGGTTTGACGATATCCGCGTCACACATGCCCAGAATGTCGTGCTGCCGCATATTGCGCTCGATGATCTCTACAATGTCTATCGCGAACTCGATGCGGCGGGCCTCGCCACCGCGAACGAAAGCCTGATCACCGACATGATTGTCTGCCCGGGCCTGGATTATTGTAACCTCGCCAATGCCAGGTCGATCCCGGTTGGCCAGGAAATCCAGAAAGTCTTTTCCGACCCGGCCTATGAGCAGGATATCGGCAAGCTGCACATCAATATTTCCGGCTGTATCAATGCCTGCGGCCACCATCATGTCGGTCATATCGGCATTCTCGGCGTCGACCGGAAAGGCGAGGAATATTACCAGATCTCGCTCGGTGGACGGGCTGATGAGAAAGCGGCGGTCGGCCAGATTATCGGCAAGGCCTTGCGGCATGAAGAAGTGCCCGGCGCCGTGAAGACGATTGTCGATACGTATCGCGCGCTGCGCACCAATTCAGATGAGAAATTCATTGAAGCAGTCGAACGCGTCGGCGTCGAACCCTTCCAGGAGGCGATCTATGCCACTGATTAAAGACGGTGCCGAAATTGAAGACACCTGGACCTTCTATGCAGACGAGGCCGAGCTTCCGTCTTCAGAATGTATAACAGTCCCTTTAGCTAAGCTAATAGATGACGCGGACGCGCTTCTGGCCCGAAATCAACAAATTGGAATCCGCCTCGCGCCGGCCGATGACCCGCATGATTTGACGCCTTATCTCGACCGTATCGCCTTGATAGAAATAGATTTTCCCAAATATACGGATGGCCGCGGGTATAGCCAGGCCCAGCTGCTCAGACGGCGTTTGGGCTATGCCGGGGAGCTGCGCGCGGTGGGCCACGTCCTGACCGATCAGATTCTCTATATGAACCGTTCAGGGTTTGACGCTTATCAGACCACCAGGGCCGACCTACCTCATGTTGTGAAAGCGCTGGAAGAGTATTCAGCGTTCTATCAACCCGCCGCGGACGGTCAGACTTCTGTCTTTTCGAGGCGCCACACCAAGGTCTAAGGCGCATGCCCTATTCAGACATCAGTTTGCGGATCGAAGAAGACATCGATCAGCGCCTCAAGCGCTTGAATGATGAACTTCGCG
This sequence comes from Pseudomonadota bacterium, assembly GCA_039033355.1. Taxonomy (GTDB): domain Bacteria; phylum Pseudomonadota; class Alphaproteobacteria; order Caulobacterales; family Hyphomonadaceae; genus Henriciella. Next base: position 15,587 of record JBCCCT010000039.1, read on the forward strand.
ACGCATCAGCTCAAACCATCCTGCGGGCGTCCATCCTGCGCGAATGGATGGGCGAGATGACGTATGTGTCGAGCTTTGGGGCCGAAAGCGCGGTGATGCTGGCGTTAATCTCGGATGTTGATCCGGACCTGCCGATCGTCTTCCTCGAAACCGGCATGCATTTCCCGCAGACGCTGGACTATAAGGATGAGCTTATCGACCGCCTCGGTCTGACCAATGTGCGCGAGATTGCGCCATCCGAAGACGAGCGCCTGGCGGAAGACCCGAAAAATACGCTCTGGAAAACCGATCCGGACGCCTGTTGTGCCTTGCGCAAGGTACGCCCGCTGGAGCCGGCTCTGGAAGGCTTCAATGCCTGGATTACCGGTCGCAAACGCTTCCATGGCGGCGCCCGCATGTCGCTGCCTGTGTTTGAGCACGCTGCTGGCCGGTTCAAGGTGAACCCTATGGCCAACTGGACCCAGGAAGATGTTCAGGCCTATTTCAAGCGCCGCGAATTGCCCCGTCACCCGCTGGTAGCTCAAGGCTATCCGTCAATTGGCTGCTGGCCCTGCACCAAGCCGGCTGAAGACCCGAACGATATTCGTTCCGGTCGCTGGGCCGGTCAGGACAAGAACGAGTGTGGTCTGCACGTCGACAAGGCGGAACGCCCACGCGTCTTCTAAGCCGCCCTCGAAAGACATAATTTAGCCGGAAAGCATGTCATTAATCGTGACATGCTTTCTGCGTTTAAGGGGATCTTCGCACTGCTCTTTTTGAGCGGGTTTGCTGGCCTGGCCTCCGCCACGCCGGCATCAGACCTGCTGGGCGATGCCTTGCTGCGCGAAGCCATGGCCGCCAAAGCAGATGCGAAAAGCGAGATTGGCAATGATCGCTATATCAGCGTGATCGATTACCGCGCGCCCTCAAATGTCCCGCGCTATTTCCTGATCGACACAAGCGACATGAGCGCCGAGAGCTTTCTGGTCGCGCATGGCCGCGGCTCCGACCCGGATTATGACGGCATGGCCGATCTGTTCTCGAACACTGAAGGCTCGAAAATGACCTCGCTCGGCGCCTTTGTCACCGGCAAGACCTATTATGGCGCGCATGGGCTGTCACTCAAACTGAAAGGCCTCAGCCCGCAGAATGATCTCGCCGAGAAACGCCTGATCGTGATTCATGGCGCCGACTATGTGCATGCCGAGCGCAAGATCCTCGGGCGCAGCTGGGGGTGTCCGGCGCTGGAACGCGATGTGGCCGAGCGGATCATCCCCCTCATCAAAGGCGGCTCTTTCCTGTATGTTGTCGGCACACAAACGGGAGGATAGTGCCATGACAGTTGATGAATTTCGGACTCTGGCTCTGTCCCTGCCCTATGCGATCGAGAAGCCGCATTTCGAGCGCGCCAGTTTTCGTGTCGATGCGCCGCGCGGAAAGACGATCGCGACGCTGCTGGAATCCGATGGCAGCGCGAACGTCTTCCTGACCCCGGAGGAACAGGAAATGTTGATCGCGGCTGAGCCAGGCATTTTCTCCAAGGTTCCGAACAAATGGGGTGACAAGGGCGCGACGACGATTCAGCTGTCCGCGTCTGATGAGACAACCGCTCTGTCCGCTCTCAAAATGTCCTGGCGTCATGCGGCGCCTGCAAAACTCCAAGTGGAACTGGATGCGCCCTGATGGGCTTTGAAGCGTACATCACTGCACCTTCAAAGCCCTGTAGAGTGTGCGACCGAAATCCGTGGAGGAAACCGGGTCTTTGCCCCCACCCAGCCCACGAGAGGAGAGGTCGCTTGCAAGCTTCTGCGATCGCTTGAAGCCAGATCAGGTAAGCAGGAAACAAGACGCCCTTCCTCCCCCAAATGGGGGATAAGATTGAATTTTCGCAATGACGGACTTTTACTTGCCAGGACTTGGACATTGGACTTAAGTTTTATGCCAATGCGATGCGGGTTCGACTGTGGGACAAGAAGCAGACTTTCAAAATCTTCAGAAGCTCTTTCTAGAGGCCATTTTTGACGATTCTGCATTGCAACCTGCCCTTCAGGCATTTGCCGGCCTGTGCGGCGCACCCGTGAGCCAACTCATGGTCGCGCAGCGCAATCGCACACTGATGCGATCAACCTTCTCAGTCGATCTGGACGCTGATATCGGCCCCACCGAGGCGCTTTATCAGGATATCAATCCGCGTGTTCTTGCGACGCCCTTCATGATCCAGGGCAAAGCCACCCGCGACAAGGATTTCATCTCATATGATCGCATCCATACCGACCAGACCTATCAGGAGCTGATCCTGCCGGCCGGACTGGGCCATTTTTCTGGCGTGCCGGTCATCCACAATTCAGAGATGACGGCTGGGATTGCGCTCCATCGACGGATTTCGGAAGACGCGTTTAATGATGACGAGGCGCATCTGCACGAGCTCGCGTCTGCGGTTTGCGCCCCCGTGCTGGAATTCGCCTCCCTGATCGAGACGCAAAATGTCCGCAGCACGGTCGACCTGTTCGGACCCCACAAGGCCGTCGCAATCCTCGATTATCTGGGGCGAGTCCGAAACAGTAACGCGCTGTTCGAGCAAATGATGCAATCTGTTTCTGCAAGGATCGATGGGTCTCGCAAACTTATCCTGCAATCAGAGTCAGATCGCAAAGCCCTGCGACGGGCCATCGGCACGCATATGGGCATTGTCGGCGGGGCATTCGCGCTGACATCCGCGCAACGGCAGGAAAAGTGGCTATGCCGGGTCTTTCCCAAGCCGGCTTTCACTCTGGCCGGGCCAGAGGCTGGACATGCCCTCCTCGTGTGCGAGCGGATCGATCGGCCGCTCATTCTCGACCAGGGTCTGATCCAGCAAATCTTCGACCTCACGCCGACGGAGAGCATCGTCGCCAATCTCATCTTCCTGGGGAAATCGGTCAGCACCATCGCCGCTGACCGCGATGTCTCGATTGAAACCGTGCGGTCGCACATAAAAAGCATCCTGCAAAAGACAGAAACCAATCGCCAGGCTGAACTGGTCGCAAAACTCGCCCGCTTCGTTGATCATTCAGGTGCTTGATCGGATCCGCCAGATCAGCTTAAAGCGGCCTCATGACTGATCAAATGCCTGACCGCCTGAGCGTAAATCCGAACAGCCCGTATTATGACGAGCAGCTTTTGCTGCGCGGGGTCGGCATTCGCTTCAATGGTGAAGTGAAAACCAATGTCGAGGAATATTGTATCTCTGAAGGCTGGGTCAAAGTCGCCGCCGGCAAGGCGGTGGATCGCAAAGGCAATCCACTCACCCTCAAGCTCAAAGGCAATGTCGAAGCCTGGATGGAAGACAGCGACGAGGGCTAGACGCCCTATTCGCTGCTCAAAGCCCCATAGACGGCTGCGCTGGAGGTCTCTCGCAATTCCAGCGGCCCGTTCGGATTGTTATTGTCGAACACCTGCACCATGCCAATGAAGTAGAGTTCATTGACCGGGTCGACCCAGAACCAGGTGCTGGCCGCGCCGCTCCAGAAATAGGAGCTGGCCGGAATCACGCTTGGCACAGCGTCCGGATCTTCAACTGTCCCAATGGTCAGCCCCATGCCGAGGCCAGGATAGACATCGCCCTGATTGATGCCGAGCGATGACAGGAACTGATCCTCGCGCAGGACATTGGTCCGCATCAGTTCAATTGTTTCCGGTTTGAGGATGCGAACGCCGTCCAGCTCCCCCTGATTGACCAGCATTTGAGAGAACCGGCCATAATCATCCATGGTCGAGACCAGGCCACCGCCGCCAGATTCAAACGCGACAGTCTCCTTGCGGAACATCACGCCTGGAAATGGCACCGGCACCATCGCGCCGGATTCCGGATCAAAGCCATAGACTTCGCTGAGCCGGTCATATTTCTCATCCGGCACATAGAAACCGGTATCGCTCATGCCGAGCGGGCCGAACATGCGGCTCTGGAGATAGTCGCCAAAGCTCTGTCCGGAGAGTTTCTCGATAATATAGCCCTGAATGTCCATGCCGACGCTATAGAACCAGGCCTCGCCCGGCTGGAACAGCAACGGCACGCCAGCGACCTTGTCGATAAAAGTCTGGGTGTCCGGGGATTCCAAAATCTTCTGATCACGGAAGGCAGAATTGGCCGGGTCGGCCCCGCCAAGGCCATACGCGAAACCCGATGTGTGGGACATCAATTCCCGCATGGTCGGCTGACGCTCAAGGTCGACCAGGATGGCCGAGCCATCCTCATTGACGCCGCCCAGAACTTTCAGATTCTCAAATTCCGGCACAAATTTCGAAACCGGATCGTCGAGCTCGAACTTGCCCTCTTCATAGAGCATCATCATCGCCACGCCGGTGACCGGCTTGGTCATCGAATAGATGCGATAGATTGTGTCATCCTCGATCGGCGCCTGGGCCTCGAGACCGCGGAGGCCTGTCTTAAAGTCGCTGATCACCTCGCCGCGTTGCACGAGACGGGTATGAATGCCGTAGAGACGTCCATCGGCGACATATTGGGCCATGGTGGCTTCCAGGGTGGCAATCCCTTCCTCCGAAAAGGTCGGCGCGGCCAGCGGTGCTGGAACATCCACAGCTTCGACAACTGGCGGGGCATCCGCCACGACAGGTTCGGTGTCGATAACGGGCGTCGCGCAAGCCGCCAGGGTCAGCAAGGCGGCGCTCCCCATCAGGGTCTGCGGCGTGGCAAAGCGAAATTTCGAAACACGGATCATGGCGTCCTCCAGAGCTACGCATTGACCTGTGCGTCAGGCAGACCGCCGCGACAAGACCTTCCGTCGCGATGTCCCCAACTTGTGATCAATCGCGCCGAAATCCCATATTATCGATCAGCCGGGTCTGCCCCATCCAGCCAGCGCCCAGCACGCGGCCCACCTGACCAGGCGCGACCGCCGCGTCCGGCAAGTCGACAAGCGTCATGGGATCAACCGCGGAGACATAATCCAATGCCCGAAATCCGGCCGAAGCGATTCGCTGCCGCGCTTCATCCAGCGCTTCTGAAACCGGCACGCCGATGGCGATCCGACAGCGCGCGCGATGCAAAGCCGCGCTCATGACATTGGCGGTCTGACGGTCGGTCTCCGACAAATATGTATTTCGCGACGATTGCGCCAGGCCATCCGCATCGCGCACTGTCTCGCCGCCAATGACATCAATCGGAAAGCCGAGATCACGAACCATACGGCGAATGATCTGCAGCTGCTGATAATCCTTCTCTCCGAAGACCGCCAGATCCGGTTGGACATGGACGAAGAGGCGGGCCACTACTGTGGCGACCCCATAGAAGAAGTGCGGACGGAACTGGCCATCCAGGAGATCGGACATTTCCTCGACTCTGATATTGGTCTTTGACCCGTCCGGGTAGATTTCCTCGACGCTCGGTAAATAGACAATGTCCGTGCCGACGGCGCTGAGCCGCGCAATATCGGCCTCCTCGGTCCTCGGATACGTGTCGAGATCCTCGCCCGGGGCAAATTGAGTCGGATTGACGAAAATACTGACCACCGTGATGTCCGACTGCGCCCGGGCGGTCTCGACCAGCGAAACATGTCCATCATGCAGCGCGCCCATGGTCGGGACAAACCCGATCCGGCGCCCGACCTGACGGTGGTCCTGCAGTATTTTGCGAAGCTCTGACAAGGTTTTCACCCGGACAGGAGATTTAATCATTACATTCGCTCCAGAATCGAATTCGTAAACGACCTGTTAACCCTTTGCGGCGATTCATTAACGCATGAGAAAGCACATCCTTCCCCGCCTGAAAGCGCTGTTCACCGCAGCTTGTGCAACCCTCTACACAAGGCAGGCTCGGCCGACTA
>JBCCCT010000040.1:0-21317 GCA_039033355.1 Pseudomonadota bacterium
GCAGGCGACTGAGAACTTCGGCGGCTTTCCCATTCCTCTGCGATAACGCCCGGCATGTCCGACAAGGCTTCGTCCGGGCCGAAGACGAAGGCGTAGGGCTTATCGAGAATAAACCACGACCCGTCGCCGACATAGGACATCGGCGCGTCTGACGTCACGCGGAACCGGGCGCCGTCGCCGGCGTAAGAGAGGTGGGAAACGCCGCGGTCGACCGCCATCGCGCCGCCGCCCCAATTGTCCTGCGGGCTGATGCGGACACGGATCAATGGCGCGCCCTTGACGGGAATGACGCGGCGGACAAACGCCGCGGGGAAGAAATTTCGCCCGCGCGCAGTAAATCGCGGGGCGAAATCGACGAGGCGAACGACAGAGCCGTCCGCCGCTTCCAGCTCGGTTTCGAGGATCGCCGTGTTCTCGATATAGCGTTGCCGGGTCGTCACGCAGTTTTCAAGCTCGACGCGAAACACGCCGTCGCCGCCGAGCAGCGCGTCAAAGACAGGACTGCCGTCAAGGCGCGGCATGCAAAGCCACACATAATCCCCGTAAGGATTGACAAGCGCCGCAACCGCGCAATTGCCGATAACGCCGAGAGGCAATCGAGAAGTTCACAACACCGATGCCGTCAAAGAAGCTGCCCTCCGCGGCATTCGCCGCAAAGTATTTCAGATCTTCATTATAGGCGGCGAACAGGACCAGGGCGCCGAGACCGGCAGAGCCGATCGCATAACCTTTGGTCACCGCCTTGGTCGTATTACCGACCGCGTCGAGTGCGTCTGTCGTATCCCGCACGGAGCTTGGCAGTTCCGCCATTTCCGCGATGCCGCCCGCATTGTCGGTCACCGGACCAAACGCGTCGAGCGCAACAATCATCCCGGCCAGCGCCAGCATGGTTGTGGTTGCAATGGCAATGCCGAACAGACCGGCCAGATTGAAGGTCAGGATGATGCCGGCCATGATCGTGATGGCGGGCAATGCGGTCGATTCCAGCGACACAGCCAGACCCTGGATCACGTTCGTACCGTGGCCGGAAGCTGAAGCCTCAGCAACCGACTTCACGGGCCGATAGTCAACACCGGTATAATATTCCGTGACGACCACGATCAGCGCGGTCACCACCAGGCCAGCAACACCGCAATAGAACAGGTCGAGCCCGGTCACGACCGCGGCACCCGTCCCTGCAGAATTCAGCAAGCCCAGTGCAGCGCCTGCGCCCGCAAGCTCACCAAACCCGTTTGGCAGCGCGTACTGAACGGCAATGGCCAGACCACCGATCGTCAACACACCGGTCACGATCAGGCCCTTGTAAAGCGCCCACATGATGTTCGTAGAGCCTTCGCCGAGGCGCACAAAGAACGTGCCGATCACTGATGCAACGATACAAACCGCACAAATCGCGAGTGGAAAGAGCAAGATGCTGCCGAGATAATCGGTACCCGCGAAATAGATCGCGCTGAGGACCATGGTGGCAACAATCGTCACCGCATAGGTTTCGAACAAGTCAGCCGCCATACCGGCACAGTCGCCAACATTGTCGCCGACATTGTCAGCGATCGTCGCAGCGTTGCGAGGATCATCCTCAGGGATACCGGCTTCAACCTTGCCAACCATATCGCCGCCGACATCCGCACCTTTGGTGAAGATACCGCCGCCGAGACGGGCGAAGATCGAGATCAGCGAGGCGCCAAAGCCGAGGGCCACCAGGCCATCAACGACTTTGCGGCTGCCTTCATCATAGCCGACCGCGCCGACGAGCAGGCCGTAATAGGCAACTACGCCCAACAGAGCCAGGCCAACCACGAGCAAACCCGTCACAGCGCCAGATTTGAACGCCATGGACAGGCCGCCTTGCAGCGATGTGCTGGCCGCCTGAGTGGTCCGAACGTTCGCCTGAACCGAGACTTTCATGCCGATAAAGCCGGCCGCACCGGACAAGACCGCGCCAATGACAAATCCGAGCGGAACTTCCCAATTCCGGAACAGGATGGCCAGAACCACAACAACCCCGACGCCGACATAGGCGATGGTTGTGTATTGGCGTTTCAAATAGGCGTTCGCGCCTTCCTGAATCGCTTCTGCGATCTCTTTCATGCGGTCATTGCCCGCATCTGCTTTCATGATGGACTGACTTTGTAGCCAGCCAAAGCCAATCGCGAGCACAGCCGCGACCAAGGCTATCCAAAACCAAAGGGTCATATTTGCCCTACCTCCCTAAATGCACGAGGCACTCCCGCCCCGATATTCTTGTTTGTGGTGTATGACTGCAACAGCCACAGCGCCTTCGCAAGGGTTATCCCGCTTAGCGCGAATTGGAATTCTACAATTAGTCTAATGCTCAAACCCAAGGGTTGAGGGAGTGTTAACAACGGCGCCTTGATGCGTCAGCTGCAATCCGGGCTCGGGTGTCAGGCTTCCAATCACTGTGAAACCAGGAATGCTCATACCAGACCCGGCGCTGATCAGCGCGCAATAATCGTCACCAGACGTACATTGAGCAAGAATTTCTTCTGCATTTTCTGATACTTGCGCCAAAGGCACTGATTCAAGATGAATATGCGCTCCGCACCCTGATGCCGCCGCCAGGCGCGCGACATCGATCAGCAATCCATCCGAAACGTCCATGCTGGCGGTCGCGAATTTCGCAATTGTACCGGCTGCCGCAATCGGGCCGATCCGGGGGACGCGATAGCGCTGGACCAAGTCAGCCGGACCGCCTTTTTTTGCAGCGTCCAGGCCCAAACCACCCCAGCCAATCTCGCCATTGATCAACAAGGATTGCCCCGCTGCACCACCAGATCGGCGCACCGGCCCCTCATTCAGGCAGCGCCCTGTCAGCGTCAGAGTCAGGGTCAGCGGCCCGGACGTCCGGACCAGATCGCCGCCGATCAAGGCGATTCCAAACTGCTCAAGATCCAAGCCAAGCCCGTTCATAAAGGCGGCAAAGTCTGATTCAGACCCGTTTTCCGGCCAGGCGACCGATAAGAGCGCTTCGACCGGCTCTGCGCCTTTGGCGATGATGTCGGACGCGTTCACGCGCACCAGTTTCTGGCCCACCGTATCAAGCGGATCGTCCGCCAGAAAATGCGTGCCCTGGGTCAGGGTATCCATGCTGACAATGGTCGGACCAGACATTGAGAGCGTCGCGACATCATCTCGCAGTCGCGCCGCGCCCGGGGCGTGAACCAGGGGTGCAATATAGTGCTGGATCCAGTCAGATTCGCGCATCAGGCCTCCGAAACCGGACTAAGACTAAGCTTCCTCCGGCCGCAAGTCTTTCGAGACATTGTCGAGCACAGCGTTGACGAAATTGGCTTCCGTCTTGTCGAAGAAATCATGCGCCAGAGAGACATATTCATCGAGCAGAATGCGCCGCGACAATTCCTGATGCGCGACCAGCTCTGCCGTCGCGGCGCGCAGGATGGACCGTGTCGTGGAATCCAGTCGCGAGAGTTTCCAGCCCTTTGACAACCGCGCGAGAATAGCGGTGTCGACCCTGGTTTGGTGCTCAATCGTGGCATTGACGATGGATTTGAACAGATCCGGATCGGCCTCTTCAACCGGATCCTCGTCCGGGCCGAGACCAAGGCGATCATCCATCAAGTCGCGGATGGCGGCTTTGCCGCTCTGACCGGTCTGCTCCATTTGATACAGCGCCTGCACGGCAGCCAGACGGGCGCCGGCGCGGCGGGCGCGGATCACTTCAAATGGGAGTTTCTGTTCGCTCATCGCGGGTCCTTTGCCACCGGTGGTCACAAAAAGCCATGCCCTTTGGGCGTTCGGACTGCGTTTCGCAACAAATAAACTAGCGCACGAACTTCTTGCGCAGTTTCAGCATTTCGAGACACGCCAAAGCGGCGTCCTTGCCTTTATTCTTTTGCTTGCGCTCGGCCCGGGCCAGCGCCTGGGCTTCATTCTCGACCGTGACAATGCCATAACCGATCGCCAAGCGCCGATCTGTGGTCAGGAACATCAAGCCCTTGGCGCTTTCACCGCAGACATAATCATAATGCGTGGTCTCCCCGCGAATGACGCAGCCCAAAGCGATATAGCCGTCATATCTGGCACTATCGGCCGCCATGGCGATCGCGCCAGGAACCTCGAACGCACCCGGCACCATGATGGTTTCGATTTCACACGGCTCACCCGAGGCTTCGAGCGCTTCGCGGGCGCCCTTCTCGAGCTCTTCCGAGATGTGCGCATAATACGGAGAATTGACGATGAGAATACGATGCATCGGGTCTAGTCCTTGTCTGAGAGCGGTCGCCAGCCTTCAATGGTCAGGCCATAGCCGTCGAGGCCAGCAACGCGCGTGGGTTCGGTGTCAGAGAGATAAATCATTTTTCGTACGCCCAGTTCGCGCAGGATTTGCGCGCCGACGCCATATTCGCGGAGCGGTGCATGTGCATCCTTTGGATCGGACGATTTCATGCCAAGACGCTCTGCCAGAGCGTTCGGGCGCATCGTGTTCACGAACACGACCACACCCGGTTCTTCCGCGTCAGCGATGATCTTCATCGCCCGTTCGACCAGGCCCTCTCGCGGGCCTTTTTCGCCGAGAATATCGGACAGCACATCTGTGCGGTGAACCCGGACAATGGTGGTGCTGTCGCGCTCGATTTCGCCGTGAACGATGGCAATGTGCTCGCTATTGTCGATGGCATTGCGGAAAATCACGGTCTTGAACCCCGCGCCATAAGCACTTTCCAGATCGGCCTCGACCCGGCGCTCAAGATAGCGGTCATGATTGCGGCGATACTCGATCAGGTCAGCGATCGTGCCAATCTTCAACCCGTGCAATTGCGCGAAAGAGACCAGCTCCGGCAGGCGCGCCATGGAGCCATCATCATTCATGATCTCGCAAATTACGCCGGCTGGAAACAGGCCGGCCATGCGGGAAATATCGACGGCGGCTTCGGTATGGCCAGCGCGCACCAATGTACCGCCATCCTTGGCGATCAGTGGGAACACGTGTCCGGGTGAGACGATATCATCGGCGTCACACATCGGATCGATGGCGACTTGCACTGTGTGGCTGCGATCATGCGCGGAGATACCGGTTGTCACGCCTTCGGCAGCCTCGATCGAGACGGTAAAGGCCGTGCCCATACTTTCCCGGTTCTCGCGCGCCATCATGTCGAGATTGAGCGCGCGTCCGCGTTCGCCGGTCATCGCGAGACAGATCAAACCACGACCATATTTGGCCATGAAATTGATCGCTTCGGGCGTACCGAAGCTTGCGGGGATAATCAGATCGCCTTCATTCTCACGATCCTCGGCATCGACCAGGATGTACATTTTGCCATTGCGGGCATCTTCGATGATCTCATCGATACTGGAAATCGCGGCGGAGAAGTCTTCAGCCATTTTTGGCTCCTTGCGGATCATGCGGTATTGGCGCGTCCGCGCCGATCATGCGAGCGACGTAACGCGCCAGCATATCGATCTCAAGATTGACCTGGGCGCCGGGCTGCAATTCGCGCAGCGTGGTCACCTCCCAGGTGTGCGGAATGATGGCGACCTGAAAGTCACCGTTGGGCAAGGCCTCAGCCACGGTCAGAGAGACGCCATTAATCGCCGCCGAGCCTTTCTTGGCGAAATATTTCGCAATCTCTGCCGGCGGTCGGATGGTGATGCGGTAGCTCTGGCCTTCTGGTTCGACAGAGATGATCTCGCCAACTCCGTCGACATGCCCGAAAACGAAATGTCCACCGAGTTCCTGACCCAGTTTCAGGCTCTGTTCGAGATTCACTTCACTGCCTTCCTGCCAATCGCCCAGCACAGTGAGGGACAAGGTTTCCGGTACGGCCTCGACGGCGAACCAGCTACCTTCGCCCTGGGCGCCAAAATCCACAACGGTCAGACAGACGCCGGCATGCATAATGGAGGCGCCCATTTCGATACTCTCGACCGGATAGGCGCAGGACACCTCAAATCGCCGCAAGCCGTTGCGATCTTCGGCCTTGCGAATGGTGCCAACATCAGTGACCAGACCCGTGAACATGATCAATCCTTTTAAAGCTCCCCTCATTTAAGCGAATTGTCGGTAATCCCAAGTGCTATCCCCACGGCAATGGTGACGGTGTGTAGCAGAAGACCGGAACGCGGCGCCCGCGAAATTCGATATTTCGTTGCCAAGTCCTGTCGATCATTGCAGGCTGTCCGGGTTCAGCGCGAACATGATCAAGACCACTTGGGTGAGTGGTTCATCGCGCTTTGAATTCGAGGGACACAAAATGAGTAAACGAATGACTTGCCCATGGGCAAAACTCGCCACCGGTGTCAGCGCATTTGCGATTCTGACAGCCTGTGGCGGCGGTGCGAATGCGCCGGAACGCTTTGATCGCGACGATATCAGCACCACGGGGACGGTGACCGAGATTGAGGGCGGGATCAATATTGACGGTCCGGTCGCGATCCAGCTTGAAGATGATTCGACGTTCGAGATTGATGAGTCCGACCTGGACATGTTGTTCGATGAAGCTGGAAAGCTTATCGATGTCAGTGGGGAAGCATCCCTGGAAGGCGAGCTCACCGACACGCTGACCGTAAGCTCACGCGTGCGAACAGAAGTTGGCTTCCGGACAGGCGCTCAGATCAATGAGGATCCGGATTTTGGTATTCAGTTGCTGGAAGATCGCGACTATCTCGTCTTCTATCTTGGCGGTGATGCCAATTTGCAAATTGAAAACCGCCAGACGCCGGGAACTTTTGAGGAAATTACCCTCTCCTCACCGCTCGATTCGAGGGCGTTTATCCTTGTCGATCCGCGCGATCCGATGAGTTATCGGTTTGGGTCGACCGCCCTGGTCGCATCCTATGGCTGGGGTGAGTCGACGGACGGCCTCCTGCCCTTCTCGCCGCGACTCGACTTCGGCGAATTGGACAGCTTCACCGGGCACAGGCTCGAGAATGGCGCCATGGGGATCGGGTTCAAAGTGTTTGATTTCTTCGAGATCGAAGGCACGCGCGTGATCAAGGATCCGCAATTCAGCGATATTAACTGGGATGACCCATTCGCGTCCGAGATCGAAGCGAAAGCCGGGATCAATGGCGGGCTCGACTTCTCGTTTGGCGTGCTCGGGATTGGCGTATTCGCCTTTGATCTGGTCGATACGAGCGGCACGATCGATCTCGGTTTTGATCGTCAGCAGGCGGCCTTTGACCTTCGCATTCAACCGGATGTTAGCTGGGTGCCAGACTGGTTCCATTTCGTGCCGGAAACCGAAGCGACCGGACGGCTGTTCGTCAATGGCGATACAAGCTTCGCCCTGGATCTGACCAGCCGATACAAGAGCACGATTCCGGAAGCCAATCTGGCTGGCACGATGTCAGTCGACAATGACTCGACCACTCTGACCGGCACGACCATCAATACAGGTCAAACCCTGCAAGCATCGATCACGTTTGAGAATGAACGCACCACCGGCCGCGTGAGTTTTCCGGAAGAGTTTGTCGACGAGATTCATGGCCAGGTCCGGGCCGAGGTCGACAATATGATGAATGGCGCCGAGGACAAAGTGGCGGCACTGGAGAATGCCAAAACGGAGTATGAGTTCGAAGCCAGCTTGCGCGGGTTACGACCGCAGCTGCCGGTCATTGCGGACTCCGTCACCACTGTACTCGACTCCCTGCCCGATACAGTGGCGAACGCTGCCGAAAGCCAGACGCGCAGCTATATCAACAATACCTGCCGGACGGTGGCGGTGAAAATCTGTTTGAAAACCTTCCTGTCCAAACGCGCGCAGAACAGCATTGTTGCCTCTGCCGGCACGAATGCGCGTGAGGAAGTCGTGGAGGCCATCGAAACCCCCAAAGAGGTGATGGCGGAGTTGAAGAAACAGGCCCTGGAAGGCGATGATGATGCCTTGCGCGGCGCTCTCAAAGATGCGCTGACGGCCGCTTATGATCAGAGAAATCTGTCCAAAGAAGTCAGCATCGAACACGATTTTGGCGGAGTATTCGGACGGCGTACAATTTATACAACGACCGTCCAGAGACAGATCATGAATGCGGCGCAGCAGAAGACCATTCTGGATGCGCGCGACTATGTCGATTACATCCCGGCGGCGAGCCAGACTTACATTCAGGCCCAGGCGATTATCGATGCGATCCCGGCCAATGAAGTGCTGCAGGATGTCAAAAACCAGGTCGATGAGAGTTTCGATGCCGTGCCCAGCATTGGCGGCGTTGGCTATATTGCTGAAGCGGGCACGTATCGCGGCTTCCTGACCATTGGCGGCACCGATTATGATGTCGGATTCAATGTCCTCGACCCGGTTGCTCTGAGCAAAGGCGTCGCCGAACTGATCGTGCTACATATGGCCAATGCGCCCTAACCGCGCTCAGGCGCGTTGGTAGGTTGTCAGGATGTCGCCATCGATATTCTGTGCTGCGGTGACACGCCAACGTGGCGCGGCGGCCATTTCGTCGAGACCAAGCGTCGCAATCGCTGGCAAGCCGTCACCGCCAATCAGGATCGGCGCGCGAAACCACTCAATCGTATCGACGAGACCGGCCTGAATGAAACTCGCGGCAAGCTGGCCCCCACCCTCCAGAAAAATCTTGTCCAGGCCATCGACGGCGCAGCGATCCAGCAGGCGTTTCGGTGAGACTTTGCCATCTGGCCCCGGGACCGTCCAAATCGCTGGCTGGTCCGTCACAGCATCAGCCGGATAGCCTTTCGCCTCCACCGCGCTGGCCAAGACGACTTTACCCAGGCCCTGCGAGCTTAACAGTCGGGCGTGTTGAGGTGTGCGCAGCGAACTGTCCGCAACGATCCGCACAGGTTGCTGCGCCGGCGGTGGAACGGTGCGTGCGGTCAGCAACGGGTCGTCGGCAAGGACGGTCCCAATCCCCACCAGAACCGCATCATGCGCCGCCCGCATTTCGTGTACGCGCGCGCGGCTTTCAGACCCGGTAATCCACTGACTGACGCCGTTCGACAGAGCGATACGCCCATCCATGCTCGTAGCAATTTTCAGGGTGACTTGCGGACGAGACATGCCAGCTCAGTCCTCGTCAAACTCGGATTGTTTGATGAAGGCCGCGAAGTCCGATGGGGCATCGAAATCGCGATAGACGCTGGCATAGCGGACATAGCCAACTGGATCGACCACACGCAGGCTTTCCATGGCGAGCTCGCCAATATCCTGGGACGCCACTTCGGTTTCGCCGCTGCTCTCGAGCTTTCGCGCGATGGCCGAGACAATCTGATCAATCTGTTCGGATGAAACCGGGCGTTTGCGCAAGGCAATTCCGATCACCCGTGCCAGCTTCTCGCGCTCAAATGGAACACGTTTTCCGTCCCGTTTCACGACCGTGATTTCGCGCAATTGGACGCGTTCGAACGTGGTGAATCGGGCGCCGCAATTATCACAGCCCCGGCGTCGGCGCACAGCGGTATTGTCTTCTGCGGGGCGGCTATCCTTGACCGCCGTATTTTCAGATCCGCAGAAGGGACAGCGCAATCGCCTAGGCTCCTAATCCATTGTAAATCGGGAACTTGGCGGTAATTTCTTCAACTTCTGCGCGAACTTTGCTTTCGGTTGCCGCACTGTCGCCGTTGGCCACAGCATCGACGACTTCGCCGATCCATTTGCCGACTTGTGTAAACTCCTCAACGCCGAACCCGCGGGTCGTTCCCGCCGGCGACCCGACACGGATCCCGCTGGTCACCATGGGTTTCTCCGGGTCGAATGGCACGCCATTCTTGTTACACGTTATGTAAGCCCGCTCCAGCGCGTGCTCGGCATCGCGGCCGGTCACGCCTTTGGGGCGCAAATCGATCAAGGCGACATGCGTATCCGTACCGCCAGAAACGAGGTCCAGCCCGCTATCCTTCGCCGCCTGCGCCATGGCCTTCGCATTCTCAATGACGTCTGCCGCGTATTGCTTGAATTCCGGGGTCAGCGCTTCACCAAAGGCAACCGCCTTGCCAGCGATGACGTGCATGAGTGGCCCGCCCTGGATTCCCGGGAAGACCGCAGAATTCACCTTCTTGGAAATGTCGGCATCATTGGTCAGCACCATGCCGCCGCGCGGGCCGCGCAGCGTCTTGTGCGTTGTCGTCGTGGCGACGTGACAATGATCGAGCGGATTGGGGTGCGCCTTGCCTGCCACCAGTCCGGCAAAATGCGCCATGTCGACCAGAAAGAAAGCGCCAACTGAGTCGGCAATCGCGCGGAATTTGGCGAAATCAATCTGGCGCGGGTAAGCAGACCCACCAGCGATAATGAGTTTCGGCTTATGCTCTTTCGCCAGTGCCTCCACCTGATCAAAGTCGATAAGATGATCGTCGGCGCGAACCCCATACTGGATCGCATTGAACCATTTGCCTGACTGGTTCGGCCGTGCCCCATGGGTCAGATGTCCGCCCGCATCCAGGCTCATGCCGAGGATCGTGTCACCGGGCTGCAGCAAAGCCTGAAACACCGCCTGGTTGGCTTGCGACCCTGAATTGGGTTGGACATTGGCAAAGGCACACTCGAACAGGGCTTTCGCCCGGTCGCGCGCCAGATCCTCGACCAGGTCGACATATTCACAACCGCCATAATAGCGTCGGCCAGGATAGCCTTCTGCATATTTGTTGGTGAGCACAGTCCCCTGCGCCTCAAGGACGGCTTGCGAGGCAATATTCTCGGAGGCAATCAGCTCGATCTGGTGCTGCTGGCGCGTCTGTTCCTTGGCGATGGCCGCGAAGACGTCCGCGTCGCGATCCGCGAGCGTTTCAGAGAAGAAGGTGGCGGTATCAAACCGGGATGGAAGACTGGTATCGGGCATGGCGTGATTCCTAAAGCTCGAGATCATGTACGGCGAGTGCCAGCGCCCCGCAAGCCGTCAATTTCGCACCCCAATGTCGCACACGCAATGCGAAAACTGGTCGCTATATTTACAACCAAACTTGAATTCTTGCCCGAATTCATGTTTTACATAGCAACAATCTCGTCTTCAGAACGGGTAAACATATAAAATACAAGAGCTAAAACATGACCAATCACTCGAAAGCAGAGTTGCTCGAGATGACGACGGATATCGTCTCGTCCTTCGTGGCGAACAATCCTGTCCCGACAGGGGGACTACCAGACTTACTCACAACCGTTCATCAGACGGTACAGGCCCTGGCCAGGGATGAGCCTGTCGCAGCCCCGCGTCCGGACCCTGCCGTGCCGATCTCGAAATCCATTACGCCCGATCACATCATCTGCCTCGAAGATGGCCGCAAACTGAAAATGCTGAAACGCTATTTGCGTTCGCGCTATGATTTGACGCCGGATGAATATCGCGCCCGGTGGGGCTTGCCGAGCGACTACCCGATGGTGGCCCCAAATTATGCCAAGAAACGGTCGGCCTTTGCCAAGGAAATCGGCCTCGGGCGCAAACGCGCTGGATGAGCAAAATTTACAACGAGCACGAAAAAGGCGCGATCATCTGACCGCGCCTTTTTTTGATTCACAGATCGGCAATCAAGCCGCTTGTTCGTCCAGACCAAGCTGTTTCCAGACCGCCAGGATCGCAGTCAGCAAATCATCCATCATCTCTTCGGTATGGACGGGGCCTGGCGTGAAACGAAGACGTTCGGTTCCCTTTGGAACGGTCGGATAATTGATTGGCTGGACATAGATTCCAAAGTCGAACAGCAACGTGTCAGACAGCGCCTTACACTTTTCCGGATCGCCCACCAGAAGCGGCACGATATGGGTCTCGCTTTCAATCAAGGGCAGACCGGCATTGCGGAATTTCTGTTTCAGCATGTCGGCCTGGGCCTGGTGCGACAGGCGAAGCTTGCGCCCCTCATCGGTGCGCAATTTGCGGATACTGGCCAATGCGCCGGCGGCCATGACCGGGCAAGTCGAGGTTGTGAAGATAAAGCCGGACGCCGTCGACCGGATGGCATCAATCATCGTCTCGTGCGCAGCGATATAGCCGCCCATGACCCCATAGGCCTTGCCAAGCGTTCCTTCAATAATGTCGACGCGATGCATGACATTGTCGCGCTGAGCCACGCCAGCGCCTTCGTCGCCATACATGCCGACAGCGTGCACTTCATCAAGGTAAGTGATCGCATCAAACTCATCGGC
The DNA here is from genome assembly GCA_039033355.1 of Pseudomonadota bacterium. Lineage (GTDB taxonomy): Bacteria > Pseudomonadota > Alphaproteobacteria > Caulobacterales > Hyphomonadaceae > Henriciella. The sequence goes on from JBCCCT010000040.1 coordinate 12,075, forward strand.
GAGGTCGCAAATCGCTTCGATTGGGCCAATATCTCCATCCATGGAGTACACGCTTTCGAACGCGATGACCTTGGGACGATCCGGATCGTCATTTTCCATCAACGCACGCAAATGCTCAACATCATTGTGGCGGAAAACGCGATAATCAGCCTGTGAGCGCCGGATACCTTCAATCATTGAGGCATGGTTCAGAGCATCCGAATAGATGATCAGATCCGGCAGGATCTTGCCCAGAGTGGACAGAGTCGCATCATTCGAGACGTAGCCGGATGTGAAGAGCAGCGCACCCGACTTGCCGTGCAGGTCTGCGAGCTCTTTTTCGAGTTCGACATGATAGCGCGTGGTGCCGGAAATATTGCGCGTCCCGCCAGAGCCTGCGCCAAAGCTGTCTATCGCCTCATGCATGGCATTGGTGACATCATCATCCTGGCCCATGCCGAGATAGTCGTTGGAACACCAGACAATGATTTCTCGCTCGCCATGTTCAAACCGGGCGGTCGCCTTCGGGAACTCGCCCTTGTGTCGATGCAGATCAACAAACACGCGATACCGTCCCTCACTGTGGATGGTATCCAGCGCATTCTCAAAGGCTTTCAAGTGTTTCATGACAAGTTCAATCCGTACCCGTTCGACCACGATGTAAGGGCTATCCCTAACAATTGAAACGGTATGAATGGACGCACTAGTGCAAAATCCTATACGGGAGAACCCGTATAGAGGATTTCTCTAGGCGTCATAGCCAGGGCTCTCACGGTCCAGTTTCCGCAACAGGCCAGGCCAGGCCAGCATGTTTGCCAGCGTTTTGGTGCCTTCCGGATTGGCCTGTCCCTTGACCACGTCCTGAACCTCTTGCGACGGAATGACCATGTTCTCCCGCCCCGCGGTCAGGGCTCGTACCTGCATCGAGCAGGCCCGCTCGAGGAAGAACATGCGCAGGAAGCATTCGGCGGCCGTGCCGCCCACGGTCAACGTGCCGTGATTGTAAAGGAGCATATTGTTCTTGGTGCCCATATCGGCGACCAGACGCTCACGCTCGCCATGATCCAGAGCGACGCCTTCATAATCATGGAAGGCCAGATCGTGACGCACCAGCATGCTGGTTTGGGTCAAAGGCAACAGACCTTCCTTATTGCAGGAGACCGCCACGCCATCATCGGTGTGCAAATGCATGACGACATGCGCATCATCGCGCGCCGCATGGATCGCCGAGTGAATCGTGAAGCCAGCTGGATTGATGAAATAAGGCGTTTCCTGCACGACATTGCCGTCCAGATCGACCTTGACCAGAGATGAAGCCGTAATCTCTTCGAAGAACATGCCATAGGGATTGATCAGGAAGTGATGGTCCGGGCCCGGCACGCGGTGGGAGATATGTGTGAAGATCATATCCGTCCAGCCATACAGCGCCGTCAGGCGGTACATCGCGGCGAGGTCGACGCGCGTTTTCCACTCTTCTTCACTGACCTGACCTTTCAGGCTGGTGATCTGCATTCCGTCTGCCATCTCATTCGCTCCCGGCTTGTCGTTTCTACTACAGTACAGGCAAGCTTCCGTTTGGGCAATTCATGCGGGTGCTTGACCCCGCGTTCGATGCCACCGACATAGGGTTCCGATGACAACCTGTATTGCATTCAGCGCCTCGAAGCGCCCCGAGGCCCAGGAAGCCCTGCGTCGACTGACGCAAAAATACGGGCAATATGATGAGGACAAAGCCGATGTGATCGTCGCGCTCGGTGGCGACGGTGCTATGCTGGATGCGATGCGACGGCGATTTGGCGATCATAAACCTGTTTACGGCATGAATCGCGGCACGGTCGGCTTCCTGATGAATGAATATGACGAGGACGATCTGATCGCGCGCATAGATCGCGCCGAACGCGCGACCGTCAGCCCATTACGCATGACCGTGACGGATATTCATGATCAGACCCATGACCGCCTTGCCATTAATGAAGTGTCCTTGTTGCGGCAGACCGCACAGACCGCGAAACTCCGCATCATTGTGGATGGCAAGGAGCGGCTCGCCGCCCTGTCCTGCGATGGCATTATGGTGGCCACACCTGCAGGGTCGACCGCCTATAATCTGTCGGCCCATGGCCCGATCCTGCCGATTGGCGCCAACTTGCTGGCCCTGACCCCGGTCAGCGCGTTTCGACCGCGCCGCTGGCGCGGCGCCCTGCTCAAACAAGACGCGCGGGTTGATATCGATATTATCGCGCCAGAGCGACGCCCGGTCGCCGCCGCGGCAGACAATCAGGAAGTGCGAGACGTGACGCGTGTGTCAATCCACGCCGACCGATCACAGCATTTGACCATGCTCTTTGACCCGGGCCACGCCCTGGATGAGCGCATCCTGCGTGAACAGTTCGCGTTCTGATATTAACCAGTTTCCTGTTTTCGTTCAGGCGTTTGTTAAGCCTAATCTGATACACAGTGAGCATGGTTAAGTCGCTATTCAAAATGTTCAAATCGCCAAAAGCTGGCAAGGAACTCCTCACCGAGCTCGACATTTCGCGCGTCGTTGGGGCATCGGAAGAGGCTGAAAACAGCCCTGAACAAGACTCTGTTGAGGAAACGGACCGGGAATCGAACATCGAAGTCTGGAAACAGAATGATCTCGACCTCCTGCAAGTGACGTGGCTCGCGGCCTGCGATAGTCCGGAAAATGAAGAATCCGGGACAGCTTTTCGCAATGCACTGCACAACCTTCATGGGGCGTCTGGGGCCTATGGCGGTGGCGCGCTGACCCGTCTGACCGGTTCATTGCATCAATTGGTCTCCGGCGTTGAAGCGCTTCACGAAGAAGCCGCGCTGATCAATTTGCACGTTCAGGCGTGTCGCGCGACCTGCTTTGGGGAGAGCGCTGATGACGTCGCAGATGCGGTCTGCGAAGCGCTGGAATATCAGGTCGGCATGCGCCTGATCGGCTAAGGTTTGGGGGGTCTATCCGACCCCCTGAAAGCCCTCGACCTCGCGCTTCGGCTTGTCGCCGCGATCAATGCCGAGCAAGAGCACGACTGCTGACGCCACGAAGATGGACGAATAGGTCCCGACAATCACACCAAAGATCAGCGCGAAACTCATGCCGCGCAGAACCGGTCCGCCGAACAGGAAAATCGACAAGAGCGCCAATAGCGTGGTGCCCGATGTCAGAAGTGTCCGGGACATGGTCGCATTGATCGCCAGATCAACCACCTTGGACAATTCCAGCTTCTTGTATTTTCGCGCCTCTTCGCGGACGCGGTCAAACACGATCACCGTGTCGTTCATCGAGTAACCGACAATCGTCAAAAGCGCCGCAATGGTCGCCAGGTTGAACTCAAATCCGGTCAGCGCGAACATGCCCATGGTCAGGATCACATCGTGGAACAACGCGGCCACCGCGCCGAGGGCATACTGCCACTGGAACCGGAACGAAATGTAGACCATCATCAGGGCCAAGGCGACCGTCAGGGCAATGATACCGGATCGGAACAGTTCGCCAGAGACTTTCGGGCCCACAGAGGCTTCTGATCGAATCTCAAAGCGCGATTCCCCGTCCGGCAAACCCGCATCGACAAGCGCTCTCAAAGCCGCGCTGACCTCATCACCGGCGCGATTTTGGGCCTCATCCGGCGTTTCCTCGCCAACGGGCGGCTGTGGCTTGAATCGGATGACGGCAATATCGGGCGCATTCGGCCCCGTGCCGCGCGCGGAATTCACCTGAACTTCACCCACAATGAGGGGTTCGACAACGCGTCGAATATCATCCGCGGATATGTCTTCGGGTTCGGTGATTTCGATCACTGCCCCGCCGGCGAAGTCGATCCCGAGATTAAGTCCGCGGGTCATCAGCATAGTCGCTGATGCCAATAGCGCGATCACGGAAATGATCAGCGCGATCATGCGAAAGCTCATGAAAGAGACTTTGGTTTTCTCAGGCCATAAACGAAGCAGCATAAGTCTATTCCTTGCCTACATTGCCAGCCGCTTGGGGCGGAATGTGCGGAGATAAAGAACGGTGAACCAACGGGTCACGACGAAGGCCGTGAAGACCGAGGTCAAAATACCAATGGCGAGCGTGACCGCGAAGCCTTTGACTGGCCCGGAGCCGACCATGTAGAGGATCGAAGCGGCGATAAAGGTGGTAATGTTGGCGTCCAGGATGGCGGACAAGGCCCGTTCATACCCGGCCTGAATGGCCGTCGCCGGGGATCGGCCATTGGCCTGCTCCTCTCGTATGCGTTCGAACACGATCACATTGGCATCCACGGCCATACCGATGGTCAGGATGATCCCGGCAATGCCAGGCAGAGTCAGCGTCGCGCCAAATCCGGACAAGGCACCTATAATCATCACGATATTGGCCATCAGGGATCCAACAGCAAACCCGCCGACCAGGCCGTAGGCGAGCACCATGAAGACGCCAACCAGTGCCAATCCGATCAGGCTCGCGCGAGAGCCTGCCGCAATGGATTCCGCGCCAAGGGTCGGCCCCACGGTACGCTCATCGAGAAAGTTCAGCTTGGCGGGCAATTCACCCGCCTCGATAATCGCGGCGAGATCTTCGGCTTCTTCAATCGTGAAACGGCCTTCAATGATCACATTGCCGCCTGGAATCGGGCTGCGAATGGTCGGTGAGGACATGGAGGTCCCGTCCAGGACGATGGCAAAATTGCGATTGATATTGTTGCGCGTCAGATTGTAGAATTTGGTCGCCGCGGATGAGTTCAGTCGGAAACAAACGGCCGGGAAATTGGCCTCATCGAAACAGCGATTGGCGGTGGCGATATCTGCGCCTGTCAGCTCCGGGATCCGATTGACCAGGATCTGTCCATAATCGATCGAGTCGACCAGTTGTTCGCGCGGTGGCGGACGTCCGGATGTGACCGCGGCGCGGATCGCTGACTGGTCGAGATTGGCCATATTGAACGTCAAGCGCCCGGCCTGCTCCAGGATGTCCTTGATCCGCTTGGGGTCGGCCTCACCAGGCGCTTCGAGAATGATCCGATTGTCGCCTTGTGGCGTAATCGAAATCTCGGCCACACCATCCGGGTCGATCCGGCGGCGAATGATCTCCATCATTTTGGACTGTGCGTCCGCTGCCAGCGCTGTACGAGCATTGTTCGGCACTGTCAGCTGGATGAACTGATCGCCGGTCTGTCGGACCGTGAACAATTCCGTCTGGGTGGTGCCGATGGTCGGGTTGATCCGGTTCAGGCGCCGGATCGCTTCGTCCATATCCTCTTCCGGATTGAGAATCTCAATCGTCAGGCGGTCATCATTCTGAATTGGCGGATTTCGTTCTACCAAGGGACTCCGATTGAGCGCGGTACGGATGTCCGCCTGAACAGTTTCAAGCCGGTTGGCTGCAATCTCGGCCGGGTCAATCTCCATCAGCAGATACACGCCGCCCTGCAAGTCCAGCCCGAGATTGAGCTTGCCCGCGGGCAGGAACCACCAGGAGTCTTCAGCCTCCTGAAGCTGCTGCTCATAAGCCGCCATGGCGACTTGATTGGAGGGATCAGAGGGTTCTCTCGGTTCTATTCCGAGAAATCCGTCAGAGAACATGTTCGGGATGGCAAGAATGGTCCCCCAAAGCAGGATGACCACAATTAGACCCACTTTCCAAAGCGGAAAATTCAGCATGGCGGTAAAGCCCTTGTTTTAGTCGTTCGCGGCGACCGGAGTGTTTTTGTCTCGAACGTCCGCGATCATGCCCTTCAAGGACCGTACGCGAACGCCATCTGCCAGTTCGACCGTCACTTCCGTGTCCGCAACGCGGGTCACTTTACCAATCAGACCACCCGCCGTGACGACTGTGTCGCCTTTTTTGATCGCCTCCAGCATCGTGCGATGCTTTTTCTGGCGCTGCTGCTGGGGTCGGATCAGCAAGAAATAGAAGATCAGGATCAAAGGAACGAACATGATCAGGCTGGACATCAAACCACCGCCAGCAGCGGCGTCTTGAGCCATAGCCAGGGGCGCAATCAGGACTGATGCGAGAGTCAGGGGAATAAATTTCCGCATGAAAGATCTACCTTCGTGAAATCAATTGCGCCCGTATATCCATGCCCCCGCGCTTTAGCAATCGCACGGGTGCGTTCCTTGCCCGATCACATCACCTCGATACGGACAGGATTCAAGAGCCGCTTGAGTTGAATCTTGTCAGGACAGACTCACTCGGATTCGAGGGCTTTGAGGTACATGGAGTTCTTCGGGCTGGCGAAAAGCCGCTCCACCATAGGCTCGAAAAAGTCCAGCGACTCGCTCTCATACTCGGGATCAAAGGCGGATTGATCGTACAGATGGCAGAACTGAGCGGTGTATTCGTAGTAAGGATGATCCTTGAACTGGTCCCGCATATTCCGGTCGAGCCCGAGATGGTGGAAGAAATAATAGCCCTGGAACATGCCATGATTGGCCACCATCCAGTAGTTTTTCTCGGAAACGAAGGGTTTCAGGATCGCCGCGGCCACATCCGGATGGTTATAGCTGCCCAGCGTGTCGCCAATATCGTGCAATAGCGCGCAGACCACATATTCTTCATCCCGGCCATCACGGTGGGCCCGCGTCGCGGTTTGCAGCGAATGCGTCAGACGATCGACCGGAAATCCACCATAGTCGCCGTCCAGCAATCTAAGATGATCCAGTACGCGTTTGGCCAGGCCCTTGTTGAAGCCCTTGGAATGCTCAGCGATAATGTCCCAGTCTTCCTTCGTGCCTTCGAGCATTTCGCGAAATTTTGCCTGAACTGGTGCGTGTCCGTCTGCCATTCTTCACTCCCGATCTGTCTATGCCTATAGAATGCGCCTTGACGCGAAGTCCGGTCAAATCAAAAAAGTGAGCAATTAATCACTTGCAAAGCTTTTTCGCATATGTTAGCAAGCGCTCACAAATCGAAGGCTAACCTATGACCCTTGCAGAACCGAAACGCCCCCGCGCCCGCAACGCGCGCCCAAAAATCGAGAAAGCGGCACTCGAGCTGTTTATCCGTGAGGGCGTGGATGCTGCAACGACGCGCAATATTGCTGATCATGCCGGCGTCTCTGAGGGCGCGCTGTATCGACATTATAAAGGCAAGGATGAGCTGGCGCTCGCCTTGTTCATGGAAACACACAACCGTCTCGGTGAAATGATGCTGGCCGCCTTCTCTGAGCCTGGCACGATCGAGGAAAAGGTCCGCCGCGCAGTGACCGCCTATTGCGCCTTTGCCGACGAGGACTGGCTTTCGTTCAGTTATCATCTGGTTTCACTGAACCGGTACCTGCCGCATGATACCAAACGCGATGATGATCCGGTTTCTGTCGTCGAGAAACTGATTCAGCATTTGATTGATTCCGGTGAGATCCCGGACGGCGATCCGGCTATTCTGGCCGCGATGAGCCTCGGCGTCGTCATGCAATCCGGTTTGAACAAGATCTATAGTCGCCTGCCTGGCGCGTTCAGCCAGCATGTCGACACGTTCACCCGTACCATAATGGCCATACTGCTTCAGAAATAAGCCTCCAGGAGACTTCCCATGATCCGCGGTGTTTTGTTCACAGGCGTCTATTACGCGCTGTCAGCTATTTATGTGCTCGTATCCCTGCCCTTCCTGGCTTTGCCGGGACGTGGCCCGGTTACGTCCATCATTCGCTCCTATACGCGGGCCATCAATATCGCCCTGCACTGGATCGGAGGGATCAAGAAAGAGGTGCGCGGTCGCGACCGTCTGCCTGAAGGCGCCTTCATCCTGGCACCTAAGCATGCCAGCTGGGGCGACGGCTTCATGATCTATCCTGAAGTGAAAAACCTGGCCTTCGTGACCGGCGATCATCTCGAACGTTTCCCGCTGGTCGGCGGCATCCTACGCAAGCTCGGCGCGATCGTCATCGACACCTGTGGCGGCGGCGAGCGCAAGGCGGCATCGCTGAGCGAAGGTATGGCCCGCGCCCGCGAAGACGGTCGACGGGTTCTGATCTATCCGGAAGGCCATCTGGCGCCAATGGGCTACCATTTCCGCTACAAGCCCGGTGTCTGGCACATGCAAAAAGCGATGGATGTCCCGATCGTTCCGGTGGCGACCAATCTGAACTGTTTCTGGCAACAGGAAGAGATCCTGAAAAAGCCGGGAAAAGCCGTCATCGAATTCCTCGACCCCATTCCGGCTGGTCTGCCCAAGGAGGAAGCCATGGCACGCCTGACTCAAGCGGTCGAAGAACGGTCGGCCGAGCTCATCGCAGAAGCGACGGGTCAACCGGTTGAGCCGACCAAACTTTTGCCAGACCCGGACAAGGGCACGATCGGCAAGCCGAATTCTGAACTGGCGAAAACGGCTTAAGCGTTAAAACACGAATGCTCTGGCGACCTCGAACCCGGGCAAGACGGGCGGGCAACACTCAAACGCTTCGCGATAGGCAAACGTGTCGCCTGCACGCTTGTAGATGCGAGCGGCGCCAACGCCCCGACCCGATGCGACCACAACACCGAGGCGGCCACCTTCAGAAAGCTGGTCCAGCCAGGCTTGCGGCACCTCTTCGACCATGCCCGCGACGAAGATAATGTCGAACGGGCCTTGCTCTGCCAGCCCGGCTGACAGGTCGCCCTGGACCGCGACGGCTTCATCCATTCCGATCGTCGCGAAGCGTTCAGACATCGCATCAACCAGAATCTCATCATCTTCCAGCGCAATCACGGCCTCTGTCATGTGGCCAAGCAAGGCAGCGCTATAGCCAGCCCCCGCCCCGATCACGAGGCTGACATCACTTGCCTGGGCTTCGAGCCCGACGAGCAACTTACCGAGATCGCGTGGCAGCCACATGGCGCGCGCGTCGCTGGTTTCGATTTCAAGCTCCGCATAGGCGCAGGCGCGCATGCCTTTAGGGACAAATGTTTCACGCGGGATGGTCGAGAAAGCGCTGACCACTTCCGGCGATGTCACATCATTTACCCGCACTTGCGAGTCGACCATCACTTTACGAGCTTGCGCGAAGTCCATGGGGCGGCCCTTCTATTTGGAATCTCATCTATAGCGCGGCCATAGCACAGGTTGCCGCCGTCGCAATACGACCAATGCGTCTCAACGCACTTTACCCGATTGCATGTCCGAAAAGTCGCTGCTATGGACCGCAGCTCACCAGCGAGGCTCTGTGGCGGAGTGGTGACGCAGCGGATTGCAAATCCGTGTACGCCGGTTCGATTCCGGCCGGAGCCTCCACTTTTCCCGACAAATCCACTGATTTCTGAAGATATTTGCGATTTTGCTTAAATCTTTTGAATTCC
>JBCCCT010000041.1:0-20905 GCA_039033355.1 Pseudomonadota bacterium
AGACGGACAAGAATACGGCGAAACGAGATCTAGAGAATGGCTGTTCCGGCTCGACTTTCTGAAGCCTCAATGGATACCTCGCCGCAGGTGCGGTCACCGCGCGTCGAGTCCATGATCTCTCTGGGGGATTCGAACATTGCGCTGAGAGTGATGATTTATCGCGGCTATGTTTCTGAATTGCAGCCGCTGGTTATTCTCAATTCTGTCGAATACCCGATGCCGCCCTCTGTCGCCTTCTGTGAGCAAATGTGGGCCAATGGTTTTCAAGTCATCTTTATCGAACGGCCCGGTTTCGGATCGTCAGCCGCGATGCCGCGCGTGCTGTTTACAGAAGAGCTGATTGCAAAGGGCGCTACCGCATCGACAGAAGCGGTCCTGATCCAGAAGTTGATCACCCAGTTGGAGCTCAAACCGTTCATACTGCTTGGCATGGGAAGTTCAAATCCGGTCTGTTATCGCCTGTCGCTGATCTCGGAACGGGCAGCGTTTGCGGTCTTCTCCAATGTCGTTTTCAACAAGGACATTCTGGACGTCTTTCGCCCGAAATGGTTGCAGCAAATGTTCAGGCAGATGGTTCACTCCAAAGCCGGTCTGAAAATCGCCTCTGCTGGCATCAAGTACAGGATGCGACGAAAGCCTTTGGAATTCTATCGCTTGCTGATGCACCAGAGCGCAGGCGATGTGACCTATGTGGACAAAAACCCGGCGGACTTTGTCGCGGCCGGTCAGTTGTTTCAGCATATCGATCACGCCACGCTCGATTACGATATGCGCATGTCCCTCAAACCAGACCTTATTCTGAAAGATGGCCTGTTTGCCGGCCGCAATGCCATCGCTTTCTCCGGGACCGAAACCCCAGATCATTGGCGCGCGCAACTTGATTCAGAAGCCGCCCGGCTCGGGATTCCGGTCGCTTATGCTCCGAGCGGAGATTTTCTGGCGCCTTATGCTTCGGTCGACTTCTTTCTCTCATTGATTCAGAAACACGCTGGCTTAAGCTTGGCGCCGTCTTCCTGAAAACGCGAATGATCATAAGACGATGAGGTGCGTAGCCGTTCGACTTCGTTCGGTCCCCTGAAGTTTGGGTTCACAATTAAATCTCGCAGCTATGCAACCAGCACGATTGTGTTAGCGTGCGCCGACTTAGTGATCTGAAGGCGGGCGAGATGACACACTTTCGAATATTGATGGGTTTATTCCTGGCAGCGGTTCTGGCGCTGACATCACATGCACAAAACAATGAGGACGAGGACTCGTCGCCGCTTTCCAGCGCGACCTTCGAAGCCTTTGGTCTTCGCAATATCGGGCCCGCTTTCATGTCAGGCCGGATTGCTGACATCATCATTGAACCTGACGATCCTGCGACCTGGTATGTCGCGGTCGGGTCAGGCGGTGTCTGGAAGACGGAAAATGCCGGCACGACCTGGACCTCCTTGTTCGATGGACAAGGATCCTATTCCATCGGCTCGCTCGGAGCTGATCCATCAGCCCCGAACCGGATCTGGGTCGGCACCGGTGAGAATCACGGCGGACGGCATAACGCCTTTGGCGACGGCATCTACAAGTCTGACGATGGCGGCGCCACGTGGGAGAAAAAGGGTCTGGAGGCGTCTGAACACATCTCCAAAATCATCGTCCACCCGGATGATTCCAATACGGTCTGGGTCGCGTCACAAGGCCCGCTTTGGTCGCCTGGCGGCGAACGCGGCATTTTCAAAACGACGGATGGCGGGGAGACCTGGACCAATATTCTATCCGCTGGCGAGTATACCGGCGCGACGGACCTGATCATTGATCCACGTAATCCAGATCGCCTGTACGCGGCCATGTGGCAGCATCATCGCACTGTCGCCGCTTATGTTGGCGGCGGACCGGAAAGCGGCCTTTGGAAATCCGAGGATGGCGGCGACACCTGGACCGAGCTGACCACCGGCCTGCCGGATGGCAATATGGGCAAGATCGGCCTTGCCATTTCACCTATGGAGCCAGACGTACTCTATGCGGCGATCGAACTCGATCTGCGCGAAGGCGGTGTCTGGAAATCGACCGATCGCGGCGCCAGCTGGGAAAAGAAATCCGATATGGTCAGCGGCGGCACCGGCCCGCACTATTATCAGGAACTCTATGCCAGCCCGCACCATTTTGACCGCATCTATCTGGTCTCCAATACCAGTCAGATCTCCTATGATGGCGGCGCCACGTGGACGGGGCTGAACAATGAATACAAGCATGTCGACGATCATGCGATCGCCTTCCGCCCGGATGACCCGGACTATATCATGTTCGGCTCGGATGGTGGCCTGTATGAAAGTTATGACCATACCGGCACCTGGCGTTTCATCGACAATTTGCCGGTGACCCAATTCTACAAGGTCGCTGTGGATGATGCCGAACCGTTCTATTACGTCTATGGCGGTACACAGGACAATAATTCGCAAGGTGGCCCTTCGCGAACTGATAATGTGCAGGGCATTCGCAATTCGGACTGGTTTGTCACGCTGTGGGGCGATGGGCATCAGTCCGCCACGGAGCCCGGCAATCCCGACATCATGTATGCACAGTGGCAGCAGGGTAATCTCACGCGCGTGGATCGGATTACCGGTGAGTTCATCTATATCAAGCCGCAGCCCCAACCCGGCGACGCGATCGAGCGCTGGAACTGGGACGCGCCCATCCTGGTCAGTCAGCACGAACCGACGCGGCTTTACTTCGCTTCACAAAGGCTCTGGCGGTCGGATGATCGCGGCGACAGCTGGACGGCCATATCGGGTGACCTGACTCGCGACCAGAATCGCCTGCAGCTCCCTGTCCAAGGTCGCCAGTGGAGCTGGGAAGCCGGCTGGGACCTGCTGGCCATGTCGCAATACAATACGATCACGTCGCTGGGAGAGTCCCCCCTCAATCAGGACCTGCTCTATGTCGGCACGGATGATGGACTGATTCAGATCACCGAAGATGGCGGAGCGAATTGGCGCCGCCTGGAAGTTGGCCGACTGCCGGGCGTGCCGGATACCGCTTTTGTGAATGACATTCGCGCCGACCTGTTTGACGAAGACACAGTCTATATCGCGCTCGATAATCACAAATATGGCGATTACAAACCTTATCTGCTCAAGAGCACCAATCGTGGCCGGACCTGGCGCGACATGTCCGGCGATCTGGAAGACCGCCACCTGGTCTGGCGCGTGGTACAGGACCATGAGAATCCCAATCTGCTCTTTACCGCAACAGAGTTCGGTCTCTTCTTCACGCTGGATGGCGGCGAGAAATGGGTCGAACTGACCGGTGATGCCCCAACAATCTCGTTCCGGGATGTCACCATACAGCGTCGCGAGGATGATCTGGTAGCCGCAAGTTTCGGGCGCGGTTTCTTTATCGTCGATGATATCTCACCCTTGCGGACGCTGAGCGAGCAGAGTCTGGAACAAGCCGCCATGCTGTTCGCCGGACGGGATGCGCTCTGGTATATCGAGAAACCGTCACTGGCCTTTTCTGAAGGTGGATCACAGGGCCATGGCTATTACCGGGCCCCAAATCCTCCCTTTGGCGCAAACTTCACGTATTACCTGAAGGACGATCTTCCCTCCTTGACCGAGCAACGTATCGAGCGTGAAGAGCCTCGAATAGAAGCAGGCGATGACACGCCTTTCCCGAGCTTTGAGACGATCACCGCTGAGCTGCAGGAAACCGCGCCAGCCATCTGGCTGACGGTGCGCGACTCTGATGGAAATGTCGTCCGGCGCCTGAAAGGACCCGCCAAGAAAGGCTTCCACCGGGTGAACTGGAATTTGCGGTATCCGCAGCAAAGCGCTGTTGCGGTCGATGACAGTCTGGAAGAAGAACCAAGCGGGTTCCTGGTAACTCCTGGCGAGTATACCGTGTCCCTGTCACAACGGGTGCGCGGCCAGACCATGGAACTGGTCGGCCCACAAACCTTTACCGTGAAGCCGTTGCGCGATGGTGCACTGCCGCCGCAAGCCGATGCGGCAGAGTTCTGGGCTGAAGTCGCGGCGTTCGACCGCTCCGTCACCGCCGTCAACGTCACGACCGCCGAGCTGGATGGCAAGATCAGCTTGCTCGCCGTGGCGACTGAGCGGGCGGCAGGCGGCGATCCGGTCACGTTGGAAAATCGCTGGCAAGCCATTCGCGACGAAGCCAATGCGATCTCGGAACTGGTCAGTGGCAATGCTGCGCGCAATGCGATTGCCGAGCGTACGCAGCCAACGGTCCGCAGTCGCCTGGGTGTCGTCCTGACCGGCGTTGGTCGTTCAACTTATGGACCGACGCAAACGCACCGCGATCAGCTGGCCATCGCAAAGTCCGAGTTCGAGGCGATCCGTCAACGTTTGACCACGCTGACGGAAACCACGATCCCGGCCTTTGAACGTGAACTGATTGCAGCGGGCGCGCCTTGGGTGCCTGGCGGGCAAATCCCTTAAGGCAAACACAACCGGCGCGATGCATTACCATTCGCGCCGGTCACGATCTCATGTGTGAATGATGAAACTGAATTTGAAGCGCCTGTTGCGCCAAATCCATTACTGGCTGTCGCTGGCGGTCGCGGTCCCGGCGGTGATTATTTTCTGCGCCGGGATCTTCCTGATGCTGAAAAAAGAAATCGCCTGGATCCAGCCGCCCACAGCGTCTGGCATCGTCTCTGACCAGATCCCGGAGATCAGTTTTGAGGACATGGTGGTCGCGGCACGTGCGCATCCGGAAGCCCAGATCCAGGACTGGACCGATATTGACCGGATCGATCTGCGCGTCGGCAAGGGCATTGCGAAACTGCGCGCCAAATCAGGCTGGGAGGTCCAGGTCGATACGAATTCCGGCGATGTCCTGTCCGTGGCCTATCGCCGGTCTGATCTGATTGAGCAAATCCATGATGGCTCGTTCTTTTCTGACGCCGTGAAACTCTATATTTTCCTGCCGACCGGCATTTTGCTCATTCTGATGTGGGGCACCGGGCTTTATCTATTCCTGCTGCCGAGGCTGCGCCCCAAACGAAAGCGCAAGGTGAGCTAGAGACAGGTCTCGCGCGCGGCCTATTCGCGTTCCCAAATCGGCGGGGTTCCAATCTTCTCGACCAGGAAGTCGATCAATGCGCGTACTTTCGCCGTCAGGACGTTTGATTTTGGATAGACCAACCAGATTGCCGACCCGTCATTGACTTCATAGTCAGGCAATACCCGAACCAATGCGCCCGTCTTCAGTTCAGGCGCGATGCTCCAGAGGGAGCCCATCGCGATGCCCACGCCAGACTGTGTCGCGACCCGCATGCTGGCGCCATCGTCACAAATGATGCGGTGGCTGCTCTTGGGCGGTGGATAGGAACAGCTGCGTCCGCCAGCGGCCGTGAGTTCGCGTGGTTTGGCGTGCATGAATACCAGTAATTGATGCGCGCTCAACGCTTCCGGTGTTTGCGGCATTCCATGCGCTTCCAGATAAGATGGCGACGCATACAGAACGCGGCGATCATCTGCCAGCCGGCGCCCAATCATCGCGCTATCCGCCATTGGCAAGTTGCGCAGCGCAAGGTCGAAACCACCTTCGATCAAGTGGGTTTGCGTATCGGAAAGCTTCAATTCCAAATTGATCTTCGGATATCGATCCAGAAACTCTTTCAGAAACGGCGCGATATAGAGCTGTGCGAACGTGCTGGATGCAGCAAATCTCAACGTGCCGCTTACTTCGGAACGTCCATGCCCCAAGGCCGCGAGGGCGGCATCTTCTTGCGCCAGCATTTCCTTTGCGAATGGCAGGAACTCCGCGCCCTCCAATGACAGAGACACTTTCCGGGTCGACCGATGCAGCAAGTCAGCCCCCATATGCTGTTCGAGTTTCGCGAGACGCGCTCCCGCGACAGCTGGAGACAAGCCAAGTTGCCGGCCAGCAGCGCTGATATTCAGCAATTCAGCCGCCAAAACGAAGAGTCGAACGGACTCTGTATCCATCCCTATTATATCCTAAATCTATATTCTGTTTCGGATTTTATGCCATTTATATCTATATTTCAACATACTACTTTCTCCAGACGACGAAACAGCGACACGCGGTGCCGCGCCCCTGGAGAGAAGAAATGCAAGTCTCAGCAAGCGTAAATTATCACGTTCAGAAAGACGAAGCTCAGGCGTTTGAGTTCGATGTCGATGGCATAATCGGCAATCTCGTCTCACCGGAGCTTGTGACGACCGCAATCGCCGTAAGAGACTTGCGGGATAAGCCCCGTCCCAATCGGTTTGATCAGGACGGCATCGTTTTTGTCGATCAGGCGACTGAGGTTCAGGACTTCACGGCCACCCAGGATTGGGAACAGGTCTATGATGCCGAGCTGAAACAGCTCCTCTCATCACAAATCGGCGCCAAGGAAGTGATCGTGTTCGATCACACGGTGCGGATAGATGACCCGACTGCTCCGCGCCGCCCTGCTCGTAACGTTCACAATGACTATAATCAGGCCGGCGCTGAACAGCGTCTGGTCGACATTGTCGGCGAAGAGCGTGCCCAGGCCTTTCACGAAGCCGGCTATGGGTTCGTCAATCTCTGGCGCCCGATTGAGCATGAGATTCAGTCTTCGCCGCTCGGCTTTATTCGCCCTTCTTCCATGATTGCCGAGGACTGGATGGATATCGGATTGATCTATCCGGACCGGTTTGGTCAGATTCTGGGCGTTGCCGCCAACCCGGCGCATGAATGGTTTTTCCTGTCCGGGATGACCCCGGACGAAGCCATCATCTTCAACATCTATGACAATACCGGTCGCCCGCACCTGGCGCATAGCGCCCTCGATTTGCCCGGCGATGCCGACGTCACGGTGCCACGCAAAAGCATCGAGAGCCGCACACTCGTCCGGTATTCCTGAGCCCTTGGAACTTCAAATTCGAGCCTGTCTCGAAATCGCAAGAAAGAAGACACAGCCATGTCGACGCAATCCCTTCAACGCGCCCGCACCATTGAGCGCCCCAGTCGAAACGCCATGCTTGAGCGGCACCCGTCCGTTCACGCGTTCTGGAATCAGAATCAGAACGTGTTCGAACAGGCCTGGCAGGAATGGGAAGCCAATGGCGGCGACGATCACATCACGCTGGACCGATCGCTTTATGATCCCCGTTTGCGACAAGCGGTCGAACAGGGCTGGGAAAACCCCGCTCAGGAAGACACACTCAGGCAGCTTTGGACGGAAGTCTTTCCGAACGTCTACAAGGCGCAGTTCTTTGACCCGGACCGATTGGTCGATCTACGCAACTATCTCGACCGGGTCGCCGATGCCGGTATCCCATTGCGCCCGCCATATGGCATTGCGCTCAATCGCGGCGGCGCCATGCTGGACCAGCGGTCAGAGGGATATCTTGCGGCACCCGAATTCCAGAATTTTTACCGCGACCTGATGGATCATTTCACGCGCCCAATCGCGCGGCTCCTGTTTCCGGATATTTTTGGCTACGACACCCAGACCTTCGGGTTCTCCATTCAATGGCAAGCCGGAAAGGACACGACGCTTCGGCCACATACTGACGCGTCTGCGGTCACATTGAACATAAATCTCAACCTGCCCGGCGAAGACTTTTCTGGTTCGGCCGTCCGGTTCATGGATCCTTCCGAGAAGAGGGTCGAGAGCCTGACTTTTGAACCCGGCACTGCCCTGATCCATCACGGCAATGTCCCGCATGCCTCGGAGCCGATCACAGACGGTGAGCGCCACAATTTTGTACTCTGGCTGTACGGCGACCAGGGACAGATTCCGCGTCCGGGAACGCCATTTACGCCGGCCAGCGCTCAAGACCGCTGGACCGTCCCGACAGCCCCCTCTGATAGCATGGCGCCATTCTGAATCTCAGGCGCCGCCCACCGCATACCTCTTAAAGGATAGATGCCATGAAAAAGACCATCCTGATCACCGGTGCCACTGACGGCATCGGCCTTGAAACCGCAATGATGCTCGCGCCCCTCGGGCACACGCTGCTGCTGCACGGACGCAATCCTGACAAACTGGCTGCCGCCGCCGCTGCCGTGTCCGGTATCGACGGCGCCGGGGTGATAGAGACTTATCGCGCCGATCTTTCAGACCTGGCCGACGTCGTTGCCTTGGCGGACAAGATCAAAAGCGTACACACATCCCTGGACGTCCTGATCAACAATGCCGGTGTGTTCAAGATGCGCGATCCGGTCACCCGGGATGGGTATGATGCGCGCTTCATCGTGAACGTGGTCGCACCTTATCAACTGACCAAGGCGGTTTTACCATTGATCGGTCCCGAGGGCCGGGTGGTGAACCTATCATCAGCGGCGCAAGCGCCCGTCAATCTGGAAGCCTTCGTGACCAAGCAGATCCTTTCGGATGGTGAAGCTTATGCGCAAAGCAAGCTCGCCCTGACTATGTGGTCGGCCGAGATGGCCAATCAGCTTGGCGCCAATGGTCCTGTGATCGTAGCCGTGAACCCGGCTTCATTCCTGGCCAGCAAGATGGTCAAGGAAGCCTATGGTCATGACGGTCATGACTTACGGATCGGCGCGGATATCCTG
This sequence comes from Pseudomonadota bacterium, assembly GCA_039033355.1. Taxonomy (GTDB): domain Bacteria; phylum Pseudomonadota; class Alphaproteobacteria; order Caulobacterales; family Hyphomonadaceae; genus Henriciella. The sequence continues at coordinate 8,524 of JBCCCT010000041.1, forward strand.
ACCCGCGCGGCCCTGAGTGATGAGTTCGCAGACGCCTCCGGTCGCTATTATGACAATGACCGGAAGGCGTTCGCACAGCCCCATCCCGATGCGCTTGATTCGGCCAAGAATAAGCGCGTCGTCGCCGCCCTTGATCAGCTGATCAAGTAAGCGCGCCACCCACCCATCCATCCATCGTGCACGTCCCGAGACGCTCTCGGGTCGACGCCGCCCCTTTACCTTCAATCCCCGTCTCCCCTGAAAGGAAAACACCATGAAATATGAAGGCTTCACCACGTTCGGCGTGGACAAGACTGACGGCATTCTGACCGTCACATTCGACTTTGGCAGTGTGAACGTCCAGGGCCAGGAAATGCTGGCTGATCTGAACAGCCTGGCCATGCGTCTGGAACGCGATCGCGACACCAAGGTCGTGATCTTCCAGTCTGCCAATCCGGAAATCTGGGTCTGTCATTATGATACTGAATTGCTGAAGGACATGTCGGACGAAGCCGTGTCGCGCGACGAAGCACAATTGCTCGACCTGCAAGCCATCTGCGAACGGATCAGCAAGGTCCCTCAAGCAACAATTGCAAAACTCGAAGGGTTCGCCCGCGGCGGCGGCCATGAACTGGCGCTGGCCCTCGACATGCGTTTCGCGGCGCGTGGCAAATTCAAATTTATGCAAATGGAAGTCGGCATGGGCATCCTGCCTTGTGGCGGCGGGGCCTCCCGCATGGCGCGCCAGACCGGTCTTGGGCGGGCGCTCGAGATCATCCTCAGCGCGCGCGATTTTGACGCCGACGAGGCGGAAGCCATGGGCACGATCAACAAGGCGCTCGATCCGGACGAGATCGGGGATTATGTCGACACGCTGGCGAAACGGATCGCCCGGTTCCCGGCTGAGTCGATCAATGCCTGTAAACAAATGGTCTATGAATCCATCGACAAACCCATTGATGAAGCGCTCAAGGCCGAAGCCTATTGGCTTTATCAGGCGACCAGCAAGACCCCGGCGCTGAAACGGTTCACGCTGGCGGACGAGCAAGGTCTGGAACATGATATCGAGAACCAGCGCAACTGGAACGAGCTGGTCATGCAGGTCCAGGACATTACCTGAGCCATCAAGCTTGAATTAGATGAAAACCCGGTTCCGAATGGAGCCGGGTTTTCTATGTTTTCGACACTGTTTCGCTGGTCCGTTCAAATAGACCTAGACGACACCGAATTTGAGAGTCATGTTCTTGCAAATTACCGCTTTCAAGCGGAACACGTATCGGGAGCAGCGGGATGGAATTCGATTTTGACGCGATCGTCGTAGGGTCGGGCTCAACAGGCGGTTGGGCCGCCAAGGAACTGACGGAAAAAGGCCTCAAAACGCTCATGCTGGATCGTGGGCACATGATCGAGCATAGCATCGATTATGATTTTGAGGGCAAACCTGCATTTGAAATGCCCTATCGCGGCAATTGGCCTCCAGGATTGCAAGAGAAGTATTACCAGCAATGGGCGGCCAGCCCGTACACTTACAGATACTGGAATGACGATTCTCGCTTCCCCTACATTGATGACCCCGAAAAACCGTTCAGGTGGGCGCGATCGGGCGCCTTTGGCGGTAAGTCGATTGCGTGGGGTCGACAGACATATCGGTGGAGCGATTTGGACTTCAAAGCCAATGAGCGCGATGGACATGGCATCCCCTGGCCGGTTGGCTATGCCGACATCGAACCTTGGTACGGCTATGTCGAACGCTTCATGGGGGTCCAGGGTGAAGCGCGCGGTCTACCGCAACTGCCGGACAGTGAGTTTATCGGGCAAGTTCCACTGAACTTTGCAGAAGAGCACTTCAAACGCGAAGTCGAGGGCAAGCTCGGTCGCGCCATTACGGTCGGCCGCACGATGAATCTGATGGAAGATCGTCCAGACCAGGGGCGCGGACGTTGCCAGTTCCGGGACCAGTGCTGGAAAGGATGCTCCTATGGCGCGGCTCCTTCCACTCAGGCCACCACCCTGCCTGCCGCGCAGAAGACCGGCAATTTGAGCATTCGTACGGACGCGACCGTGTCCGAACTCATCTATGATGCCGACACCCAACGCGTGACGGGTGTGCGCGTCATTGATACGAACACCAGGGAAGAAACCATTTATCGCGCGCGTATTGTGTTCCTCAATGCGTCTTGTTTGAGCACCACCCAGATATTGCTGAACTCAAAGTCGGAAGCGATGCCACGTGGTCTCGGCAATACCCACGATATGGTCGGGCGCCATGTCATGGACCATTTGTTCGGTGTTGGGGCAACAGGCACGTTGCCGGGCCATACCGATCTCATGGAATATGGACGGCGCCCTGCCTCGCTATACATCCCCCGCTTCCGAAACATCAATGCGGAAACGGATGAGGATGCAGATTTCATCCGCGGCTATAATTACCAGGCGTGGGGCGGCGGCCGCAGCGGACCGCAGGACTATTCAGGTTTTGGCGCTGGATTGAAGGCGCAGCTGCGCGTGCCCGGGGCCTGGCGCTTACCCCTGCATGGCTTTGGCGAAGTTCTGCCCAATCACAGTAACCGCGCCTATCTCGATGAAACCCGGACCGATGATCTCGGCATGCCCCTGATGCGGTTCGATGTCGAATGGGGGGAAAACGAACAGAAGATGGCCAAGGAAATCGCCAGAGAGGCGGCCCGCATGCTGGAAACGGCAGGGTTTGTGGATATTGAAGTCCGCGATGAAATAGGCGCGCCTGGCATTGGCATCCATGAAATGGGGACTGCGCGCATGGGCGATGACCCGACGCTGTCCGTGGTCAACAAATGGAACCAGATGCATATCGCCAATAATGTATTCATTACCGACGGGGCGTTCATGACCTCATCGGGAACGGTCAATCCGACCATGACCTATATGGCGTTCACGGCGCGAGCCGCGGACCATGCGGTCGAACTATTCCAGTCAGGCCAGATCTAGGAGGACGAGTGATGGACCGACGAAAATTTCTCATCGCCATGAACGTGGCCCTTGGCAGCCAGATGATCGCGCCCCTTCAACGCGTATTGGCAGCGCAGGCGCAGATCGACCCAGTCAGCTTCACGGGCGGCGCGAACCTGTTCTCCGACAGCGAGCGCGCCGCCGTTGCGGCGCTGAGCGAAATCATCATTCCCACAACCGACACGCCCGGTGCGATCGCAGCCGGGGTGCCGGACTATATCGAGTTCATGCTGAGCGAGTGGTATGACAAGGATGAGCGGGTCCGGTTTCTGATCGGGATCAAACAGGTCGTCGCCTATGCTCAAGTCACACAGGACACCCCCTTCGCTGACTTGGAAGCCGACCAGCAGACGGCCATCGTTCAGCGCATGCATGATGGTCAGATGCCGGTCATGCAGGATGGCGGGCGCGCCTTCTTTGAACATATCAAACAGCTGACCCTGGCTGGATATTACACGTCCGAAATCGGCATGACGGTCGAGCGGATCTATCTGCCCGTTCCAGGCAGGTTTGATGGCGCCTACCCGTATGCCGAAGCTGGCACCCTGTTCACCTCCTAGAGGAGTATTCCATGTTGAACCGACTTTTTCTGTCTTCGTTTCTAGTCCTGGGCGCCGGTTGCGTTTCTGCCAAAGCCGATGACAATAATGGCACCACCCCGTTCCTGCCCGGCGATGAATGGCGGGTGCATGACTCCACGCGCCCGCTGCCAACGGTCGTCAATCCGGGCATCGGTTCGACCAACGAATTTGCGGCTCCGCCTTCCGATGCGATTGTCCTGTTCGATGGCTCCAATGACTTGTCTGCCTGGACGCCGCAGGTTGAAGGCGCAGATCTCTGGCCCGTGGTGGATGGCGTCTTGATGACCAATGAGAGCGGCGACAGGGCCGCGGAAGGCGTGCAGGTCAGCGGCCTCAAAACCAAGGAAATCTATGGCGACGTCCAGCTGCATCTGGAGTTTCGCGTCCCGGTCACGTCAACCGGCGCAACGGGCCAGCAATATGGCAATAGCGGCGTCTATTTCATGGAGAAATACGAAGTCCAGGTGCTCAATTCGTATGAGAATGAAACCTATGCGGACGGCTCCGCGGCCTCGCTTTACGGCTGGAAACCACCGCTTGTGAATGCCAGTCGGCCGCCAGGCGAATGGCAATCCTACGATATCGTTTTCGAGGCCCCGGAGTTTGACGAGGACGGAGCGCTGCTCGCGCCGGCCTATGTGACCATGTTCCACAATGGCGTACTCGTGCACAACCGACAGGAATTGCTCGGGATCACCATCTGGAGAAACGTGGCTACGTATCAAGCGCACGCTGCGAAGCTTCCGTTCGCGCTTCAGCATCATGGTGAGACGGTGCATTACCGCAATATCTGGCTGAGACCCCTGTCATGATGAATCGGCGTCATCTGTTGGCAGGTGTGGCGACGACAGGCGCCTTGTCCGCCACGGCTTGCGCCATCGGCTTGAACGGACAGACTGCGACCGCCCAGGACACAAACGCCAATCCCTTTCGGATGAAGTTCGCGCCGCATGACGGTATGTTCCGACATTTCGCCGGCGACGATATTGTCGATCAAATTCACTTTGCGGCGGACCAGGGATTCACGGCCTGGGAAGATAATGGCATGGCCGGACGCCCGGTCGAAACCCAGATCCGGATTGGTGAAGCACTCGCGGCACTAAACATGGAGATGGGCGTCTACGTGGCTGGAATGCCAGACGGGTTTTGGCGCGATCAACCCGTCTTGTCTGGTGATGATCCAACGCACCGTGACGCCTTCCTGACGCTTATCGCTCAACAGGCAGACACCGCAAAACGCGTGAATGCCAAATGGACCACTGTGGTCCCAGGCTTTGCCGACCCGCGATTGCCGCGCGGCTTTCAAACGGCGCAGATTATCGACCTGCTGCAACGCGCCTGCGATATTTATGAGCCGCTTGGCCTGACCATGGTTCTGGAACCGCTCAATACGAGACGGGACCATCCCGGCGTGTTCCTGACTTCTGTTTCACAAGCCTATGAGATTTGCACGGCGATTGATCGACCGGAATGCAAGATCCTGTTTGATATCTATCACGAGCAGATCGAACACGGGAATCTCATCCCGACCATTGACCGCGCCTGGGACCAGACAGTCTATTATCAGATGGCGGACAATCCAGGGCGGCACGAGCCGGGAACCGGTGAGATCAATTATGGCAACGTCCTGCGCCACATTCACGATAAGGGCTTTGATGGCATTGTCGGCATGGAGCACAGCAATGCCCAGCCGGGCCAGGTGGGCGAGCAAGCGGTAATCGACGCATATCGCCTTATCGATCCAACCTGAGCGCGCTCTCTCACGCCCCGCAAGGCCTAGCGCTTTAACGTCTCGATCAACTCATCGCGGACATCGCGCTTGAGGAACTTGCCGCTGGCATTTCGCGGGAATGGCTGGTCGCAGAACCAGACATATCGCGGCAGCTTGAACTTTGCCAAACGGCTGGCGCAATGCGCGATGAGCGCTTCTTCGGTGATCGACTCACCTGGCTTCAGGACGATCGCCGCGCCGACCTCCTCGCCCAATCGTTCGTCCGGTACGCCAAACACGCAGCATTCAGCAATCGCACTATGATGATAGATCGCGGCCTCGACTTCGACGCAGTAAATATTTTCGCCACCGCGAAGCACCATATCCTTCTTGCGATCGACCAGAAAGATGAAGCCATGCTCATCCACGCGGCCAATGTCGCCAGTATGCAGCCAGCCATCCGTGATGGATTCTGCGGTCGCCTCAGGCCGGTTGATATAGCCCTTGATGACCGAGGAGCCGCGCACCCAGAGTTCGCCCAGCGCGCCGGGTGGCACTTCATTGCCATCATCATCGACGCATTTGACTTCGAAATTGGGCATGGCCGGGCCTGCGGAATCCGGTTTGTCGACGAAAAAGTCGCCGGCGACCGATGTGATGATTCCGCACACTTCGGTCATGCCATAACCGGTACCGGGACGCGCCGTCTGGATTCGATCATCAATCTCGCGAACCTGATCCGGGGGCACCTGAGCGCCGCCGCACGGAACCGCCAATAGACTCGACGTGTCCGTCTTGTCGAAATCCGGGTGATTGATCAGCTCGCGCCCCATGACCGGAACGCCGCCCGCAGAGGTCACGCGTTCGCGCTCGATCAGACGCAGCGCCTCGCCCGCATCCCAGCGATACATGAGCACGATGGTGCCGCCGACCGCGGTCACACGATAGGCCCCGCAATTGTTCGCCGTCACATGGAATAAGGGCGTCGTGATCAGGGCCACGGGGACCGGCAGGTTGGCTGGTGGCTCGACGCCTGTCGCGGCCTGAACCGCCATCATGGCCGACGTGGCGGCGTATTGCATGTTCAGGAGATTGGCGACACAGCCGCGATGGGTCAACTGAGCGCCTTTCGGAAATCCCGTCGTGCCGGATGTGTAGAAAATACAGGCATCACTGTCTGGATCGACATCAACAGAGGGCAGATCTCGATCGACGCTGATAATGGCGTTCCATTCCGTCACGCTATCGGCCGGATTATCCACGCGAACAGAGATCAGGCCCGGTGGTGTCTCGATTTCAGGATTGTCCTGGATGCGGGCCAATCGCTCGGCATCTGCAAAGATGAATTTCGGCTGGGCATCATTGATCCCGTACGCCATTTCCGTTTCTGTCCACCAGGCATTCATGCCGACAACGGCGATGCCGACGCTGGCACAGGCCCAATAAATCAGCATCCATTCCGGATAGTTCCGCATCGCGATGGCAACACGATCGCCGGGGCGCACGCCTTGTTCAAACAACCACCCCGCAACACTTGCCGCAATGCGATGCGATTTCCGATACGTGATACGCTCGTCCTGATAGACGATATAGTCTCTGTCGGCGAAGGGCGTGGTGGCCAGCCAGATATCGCGAATACTGTTCGGGCGGTTCTTGTAATCGCGAATCCGATTGCCGAAAATCTCGGTTTCAATGATCTCGAAATCGCCGCCGGGACCGGTCAAAGCCGCTCGGGCTTTTTCTAGCTCTTTATAATACATATCCTGCCCTTATTCCTCGACAGAAAGGCGTACGACACGTGCACGGAAGGGGAAGACATCACGTAGAGGTAAGTCCTGGCAAGATTGACACGAACGGCGATGTGGCGGCTATTCAGCGGATGAGTGTTTCATCCCATTTCTCCGCGAATTATCCTGAAGCCCGCGAAAAATTCCTGGAGTCGTGCGCCGCGCTCGACGTCCCAGTCGAAAGCCACCTGAACCCAAACGCCAAAGGCGCTCACTTTGAAGACCTGTTCATGGATGTTGCGCGGATAGGCGCGAAAACGACACCCAAGGTCCTGTTCCTGATGAGCGGCACGCACGGTGTCGAGGGGTATTGCGGGTCTGGCGTACAAATCGGATTTCTGCGCGAGCGCTTCTTTGCCAATCTCCCTGACGATCTGAGCATAGTCCTGGTGCATGCGATGAACCCCTATGGTTTCTCGCACGATCGGCGGGTGAATGAAGACAATGTCGATCTCAACCGGAACTTCAGAGACTTCTCCGCGTCCAATCTTCCTCAAAGCGACTATTCGAAAATCCACGCCCATATTCTGCCAGAAGACTGGGATGGTCCGGCGCGGTCTGCGGCGAACAAACAGCTGGCTTTGTTCATTGAAGCGCACGGGATGCGGGCGTTCCAAACCGCAGTGTCTGGCGGACAGTATCAGCACGCAGATGGGATTTTCTATGGTGGCAATCGCCCCACCTGGTCGAACGAGATGTTCCGGCGCGTGGTCCACGATCATGCCAGCAACGCGGAGACCGTGGGTTTCCTCGATTTTCATACCGGGCTCGGCCCGTATGGATATGGCGAGCTGATCTCGCTCGGCTCGCTGGATCAGAAATCATTCGCGCGTAATTGGTTCGGGGATGAAGTCACTGATCCGGACGCGGGAACATCGAGTTCAGCCCCCGTGACGGGAACAGTCGGCCATGGCGTGGCCGAAGTTCTGAGTGACGCCAATATTGCCTTCATTGCGCTCGAATATGGCACGCGTGATCTGACCCAGGTTTTGACCGCGTTGCGGGCTGATAATTGGCTCTATCACAAGGGCGATGTGTCGAGCGATCTTGGCCGGTCCATCAAGACAGAAGTGCGGGACGCGTTCTACCCGGACGAAGAGTCCTGGAAAGAGATGATCTGGACGCGCGCTTGCGAAGTGACATCCAAAGCATTGAAAGGCCTCGCCGAAGCATAGCAGCAGATCTCGTCATCTCGACGATGCCTCCGCGTTAGCGGCTGCCGCCATCGACGCGTAACACTGCGCCCGTGGTGTAGGAACTCGCATCGCTGGCAAAGTAGAGCACCGCGCTGACAATCTCATTCGGTTCGCCGCCGCGTCGCAGCGCAAACTCCGACTGTGCGGAGGCATTGAAAGCGTCCATATCCCAGGCCTTTGAAATGTCGGTCAGGAAAGGCCCGGGCATGATGCAATTCACACGAACATCTGGCCCGAATGCCCAGGCGAAAGAGAGCGTCAATTTATTCAATCCGGCTTTGGCCGCACCATAGGGTTCAGCATGCGGCGTCTTCAACACGGCGCCCGTGCTCGACACGTTGACAATGGCGCCGCCGCCAGACGCCTGCATCCGCTCTCCGATCAAGGACATCAGGCGAAACGGTCCACGCAGATTGAGCCCGATCACCTTGTCGAACAATGCCTCGGTGACATCCGAGAGCTTGTCATACAAGGGCGACATGCCAGCATTATTGATCAGGATGTCGACCTTTCCGAACGCCTCATAAGCCGCCTCCACGAGCGCATCACAGGCATCCCAGTGGCTGACATTACAGGCATAAGCCACGGCGCGGCGCCCAAGCGCGCGAACCTCTTCGGCGACGGCTTCGCAGGCGTCGATCTTTCGGCTGACAATCATGATATCCGCGCCACGCTCTGCCAAAGCGAGGCACATTTCGCGGCCCATGCCACGGCTCCCTCCGGTGACGATGGCGACCTTTCCGGTAAAGTCGAAGAGTTGGTCCAAACTAGCCTCCCACAATGATGACCAGGCGATCCCAGCACAGGAGGTGCGATCGTCGCAAGTCATCACTCGACGGGATGTTGCAACTATACAGGTAAAGGAAGCCGCAATTCAGGCCGCGTGCAAGGCCCTACCCTCACGCCTTGTCCACGTCATCGCGCGTGCACATCGCCCCATCATTGGAGGACAAAGCCGGATAGGTCTCAAACCTGTGTGTCACCAGTGCTTCGGCATCCAGATTGACGTAGAGGGTTGCGAGAATCTGGCGCCCATTCGCCGTCCAGTACATGTGGCCATGATTATTGATCGACACATTGATCTGATTAAGCCCCGGCTTGAACAAGGTCGCTGGCAGATGAAGTTGATGGCCATAGATCCGCTGGATCTTTTCGCCATTTATGTAGAGATGCGCGTGCCCTTCCGCGATGCCCGTCTCAGCGTTCAATGAGGGTTGCATCAACGCATCCATCTCCAATCCGGCTGGCGGGATGGTCATCTCATAATTTTCCGTATGCAGCTTCAGGTTCAAACCCGACATCCAGTCCCTGGACACACTGATGCTGAGCGTCGGAATTGGAACGCCATCTGGAAGCGCAACCGGGATATGCGAATGGTCCATATTTGCCGCGGGCACATTCATCGGTTGCGAGGCGAAGGCATTCTGAACCGCGATTGCGGGGTCCGTCGTTTGCGCCCTGCTCGACGGGTCACATCCTGCCAATCCGAGCAATACCCCAATTAGCAGCAGGCCTGATAATCGGGCACGACACTGCAACATCATCCGTCCTCTCCTCATTAAGGCGGCGGTCCGCCAGGGCCACCAGGCCCGGCGCCAGCGCCGCCACAGCTGGCCATGCCATTGTCGAGCACTTCACCATACAGGGTCGGTCCGAGCGTGAACGGAAAGGCCGGGATCAGCGTGCCGCCTTCATCTACCAGTGTGACGTGATAGTGGTATCCGCGGCCATCATTATTGTCGTGCCCATTATGCGCGTCGAGCTGCGCACCTGTCGCCGTGCGACCGGAATTGACATAATCCTCGTAATAAAAGCCATCGACGGCCACGAGCGGATTGCCGGACAGGCTGGTCACATCTGCATCAATATCCGGACCGGGCGCGCTCACCGTGGTCACGCCTTGCGTGACGTCAAACTCGTCCACCAGAATGCAGGTGCGTTCGCCCGGCGTATTGCATCCCCCGTCCGCTTCGCTGGCGCCATAGTCACGTGCGTCCCAGGCGCTGATCGCAAGGACGCCATCGGCTTCCCAGGGGCCATAGATCGGATAGCCGTCCGCCGCAAAGCCGATAATTGGCGAATGATCGCTGCCATCATCACCGACCAGGTCGGCGAGGCATTGGCTGTAATTGTGCAAGTGATACTCGCCCATCGCCGCATGTCCGGCGCAAATGTCGAGATCATAGACTTCATTCTTGGCAGCGAGATTATAGAACACACCTTCATTATTATAGCTGAACGTATCCCCCCACCCGAACACGGCAGCGCCATTCACAAACAAGCCGATCGTATTGACCGCGGTCTCACAATCCTCGGTCGAATCGACGGGCGAGACAGGAATATACTCCGTCCGGGACTGATTTGTGGGACAGACCGGTCCTGGCGGCCAATATCCGAACCCGCCCGTGGTGCTGCAATTCTCGGAATTGCTATTATAGCCAATATCCTGACCGAATGCGACAACGGCGCCGAGCACGGCCGTCGTGACACCTGACGAGAAGTCATTGGCGAGACGGGGGCGATCATTCAATTCATCCAGAATGTCCTGGGTGATTTCAACGTCGAACTTCGGAATGCCCTGAGTCTGGATCTCGACATAGTCGACCCCATCAATCGTCACTTCGACCGCAGATTGCACATCGTAGAGTGCGCCTTGGCTGCTGCCACTTGATTCATCGATTATGCCGGATCGCTCCGTGGTATTGATGATCCATTCAGGGGCATTGGTGAACGCGGCCGGGTCTCTGACTGTGATGGAGACCGTATCGGATGTCGTGGCAGCGCCATCGGTGACCGAGATTTCGAACACCAATACTTCCGACGATGCAACGTCCGGCGCTTCGAAGCTTGGGTCTTCTTCACTGGCGCTCGACAAGGTCACGGGTGAACCAGACGTCTGCGACCAGGTAATCGTCAAATTGTCCCCGTCCGCATCGGTTGCCGATCCGTCCAGCTGAACCGTAGAATTCTCCGTTACCGTCTGATCTGTCCCGGCACTCACGGTGGGTGCGGTATTGGCGCTGGTCACCGGCGTCGTCGTGCCACCGCCACTGCTGCCTCCACCTCCGCATCCGGCGAGCATGGCGGCCAGCGCAATTACCGATACATGGACTTTCACGAGCGTCTCCCTCAATCCGAATGATCAGAGTCTAGGGCAGCTTTCATTGCATTGGGGTCGCGGTTTGTATCGCTGTGTCGCAACCCCTTCTTTCGGGCTGACAATTGCGACAAACCGTTACAATTTGCGGTTCGCATAACAAAGCGGTCATATGGCAGTACTGCCATTCAACAGGAGTGATCCGGACGTGACAGAGACTGCAACCATCCTCGTCGTCGATGATGAAGACGACATTCGCGAGTCGCTTTGCTCGCATCTCGACCGGTCCGGGTTTCAAACCAGGAGCGCCGCCTCCGCCGTGGAAGCGCGAACATGGCTCACATCGAACAAAGCCGAGCTGGTCCTGCTTGATATTATGATGCCGGGCGAAGACGGATTGAGTCTCTGTCGCCATCTTCGCGAGGTCGACAAAACGCCTGTCATCCTTTTGACCGCCCTGACCGACGATATGGACAAGGTTGTCGGCCTCGAAATCGGCGCCGACGACTATGTCACGAAACCGTTCAACCCACGCGAACTGGTCGCCCGTATCCGTGCGGTGCTCCGGCGTTCAACGGACAAGAACGCGAGTCCAACCAAGCCAAAACCGAATACATTTGCGGGTTGGGTGCTGGATGAAGAACAATCGGAAATCACGCGAACAGACGGACTGGTCGTCACGCTGAGCGCGGGAGAACTCTCGATCCTCAAAGTCTTTATCGATCATGCCGGAGACGTCCTGTCGCGTGATGACCTGATGCAGCATTCCCGCGGTCGCGACACGCTGGCATTCGAGCGCACGATCGACAATGTCATCTCTCGCCTGCGCAAGAAAATCGAGGTCGACGCCTCGAACCCTCGAATTATCAAGACGGTGCGCGGCGGCGGTTACCGCCTGGTATCCTCTGGCGACGCATGAGGCGGTTTCTTCCCAAATCCTTATCAGGACAATTCATCCTGCTGCTGGTGGTTTCGCTGGTCGTATCGCAGATCCTGAATGTTTATCTGTTAATGGGGGAGCGCCAATTCATCGCTCGAACCGC
>JBCCCT010000042.1:0-20585 GCA_039033355.1 Pseudomonadota bacterium
AGCTTCTGGGCGAAGGCGGTGACTTCTGGCGTATTGTCCATCCGGCCGCGATGCTGCAGGCCGCGCGTCCAGGCAAAGATCGAGGCGATCGAATTGGTCGAGGTCGCTTCGCCTTTCTGGTGGTTGCGATAGTGACGGGTCACTGTGCCGTGGGCGGCTTCGGCTTCAACCGTCTTGCCGTCCGGGGTCATCAGAACCGAGGTCATCAGGCCGAGCGAGCCATAGCCCTGGGCCACTGTGTCAGACTGCACGTCGCCGTCATAATTCTTACAGGCCCAGACATAACCGCCGGACCATTTCATGGCGGCTGCCACCATGTCGTCGATCAGGCGGTGCTCATAGGTGCCGCCAAACTCGTCGAATTGATCCTTGAATTCCGTGTCGAACACTTCCTGGAAGATGTCCTTGAAGCGGCCATCATACTTTTTCATGATCGTGTTCTTGGTCGACAGATAGACCGGCCATTTGCGCTGCAGGCCATAATTCATGCTGGCGCGGGCAAAATCACGGATCGATTGATCGAGATTGTACATGCCCATGGCGATGCCGGCTTCAGGGAAATCGAAGACTTCATATTCCTGGCTGTCCGAACCGTCCGCGGCTTCCCATTTCATGGTCAGCTTGCCGGCGCCGGGCACCAGGAAGTCGGTGGCTTTGTACTGGTCACCAAACGCGTGACGACCAACCACAACGGGCTGGGTCCAGCCTGGGACCAGGCGCGGTACATTATTGATCACGATTGGCTCGCGGAACACAACGCCGCCAAGAATGTTACGGATTGTGCCATTCGGGCTGCGCCACATTTTCTTCAGACCAAACTCTTCGACCCGGGCTTCGTCCGGCGTGATGGTCGCGCATTTTACAGCGACGCCATATTGCTTGGTGGCGTTGGCCGCATCAATGGTGATCTGGTCATCGGTTTCGTCCCGAGACTCAATCGAGAGGTCGTAATATTTCAGGTCAACATCGAGATAGGGATTAATGAGTTGATCCTTGATCATCTGCCAGATGATGCGGGTCATTTCATCGCCATCCATCTCGACGATTGGATTTTCGACCTTGATCTTTGCCATGCGAGCTATTCCTTTGCCTTATAACGGTTTGCGAGGGCCTATAGCAGGTCTATGGGAGACGTCAAAAGGAGAGCGGACATTGCTAAACTGGAAGGTGATCTTGATGGCGGGCATCAGCAGTTTGATTTGGTCTGCTTCGGCACAGGTTGAGGGGGTTGGTCTGGCCGAAGAGCGCAATCCCTTGCTTGATGCACAATGGAACAATCGTCTGGTCGTGGTTTGCACAGAAGATGACGGGCTAACAGATCCGCCGCTGATGACAGCGCAATATGATGAAGCCTTCAAGGATTGGCCAGGCTATATTGATCGTGACCTTATTCTGGTCTGGCTGACGCATGATTATGTCATGAGCTGGCACCCCAAACCCCACGCTGTGAAAGCCGCCACCTTGATGATTGGCGGATTGGAGACAGACGATACAAAGCTGCGCCAACGCACAGGATGTATTCCCGAAACCGGCTTCGTCTCCCTGATCGGCAAAGACGGGGATGTGAAACTGAGATCAGACGTCATGATCGCCAATGAAGACCTGTTTGCTGTGATCGATTCCATGCCGATGCGCCAAAGCGAAATGCAGCGAGATCAAAGCGACTAATTGACGAGCCGGGTCGGCTGAGGCACCTCGTCGGCGATGATTGAGACCGCTCCCATTATTATCCTGCACCGCCCGCAGCTCGGTGAGAATATCGGCTCGGCCGCGCGGGTGATGCTGAATTTCGGCCTGACCGAGATGCGACTTGTGGCGCCGCGCGATGGCTGGCCCAACCCGGCGGCGGACCCCCTGTCCGCCGGCGCCTTTGAGGCCGGCGTCACGGTTGAGGTGTTTGACACGACTGAGGCGGCGATTGCTGATCTCGGCACCGTGCTGGCCGCGACGGCCCGTCCGCGCGGGATGGAAAAGACGGTGGTCGATGCCCCTGGCGGCGTGGACCTGGTCAAGGCGCGAGGTCAGAAAACGGGCATCCTGTTCGGCGCCGAAAATCATGGCCTGCCAAGCGATGTGGTCGGTCTGGCCGATGCCATTCTGACCTATCCGGTCAATCCGGGTTTTGCCTCCCTGAACCTGGCTCAGGCAGTTGGGGTATTCTGTGCCAGCTGGGGCGCCAGTGCCGGGGCCGTCGGGCGATGGGAAGGCGAGAAAGCCGGGATTGAACCGCCCGCGCCGAAAGCCGACCTGATCCGCATGTTCGAACATCTGGAAGAAGAGCTGGACCGGGCCGGCTATTTCTATCCGCCGGACAAGACGCCTTTGATGAAGACCAATATTCGCAATGCCTTCATTCGCGGCGACTGGACGACACAGGAAGTACGCACGTTTCGTGGCGCGATCAAGGCATTGGCGCTGGGTCGTGGCAAGGCGCGGATCAAGCGCGACGACTAATTGCGGCGACCGCCGCCGGGAATATTGGACTGGACCAGACGCGCCGAGATATCGCGCCCCTCGGCGGCATAGGTCTGTTCTGCTGAGACGGCATTCTCGTCGCAAATCGGATGCAGGTCGCTGCCCCAGGAAAAGCCGGCATTGAAACCATTGACCAAAGAGCGCCGCAAGCCGCCCTGATACGGCGCTTCCAGTTCCAGAAGGCGAAGCATATAGCTGCGCCAGTATTGATCATTACGGCCATTGCAGGCGACCCGAATGGCGTGTGATTTCCCCAGAACCTCTGCCAGCGCAGTGACGTCGCGATAATAGTCCTGAGACGGCACCCGGCTCTGGCCATTGGCGGGCAGAGCTGGCAACACAGACAGACCCAACAGACAGGCTGCCAGGAGGACAGATCGATGCGGCAATTGTTGATTCATGCAAAATCCTTTGCCCGGATCGAAGATGCGCTGAAGCCTTTTTCTGATCGCATTTCGCCCCTCGTCCTTGATGATGATGGACATTTGAACCATCCGTGGGGCGAGAGTGAGGCAGACGCTGCCATCGCTTTCGGCACCCAGGATGCGTATTTTAGTCCGTCGGTTATGACTTATTTCCAAACGCTGATGGGATTTGAAAAACTGGAGTGGTTTCAGTCCTCTGCGGCGGGCACAGAGCATCCAATGATCCAGGCGACGGGCAAAAAGGCGGCGCTGTTCAGCGGCAGTCATGAACAATCTGAAGCGATTGCTGAATGGGTTCTCTGGGCCGGACTCGATTTCTTCCAGGATGGACGGGGTAGGCGTCAGGCGCAGGTGGAAAAGAACTGGACCCGTCTCCCATTTCGCGAGATGGCCGGATCAAAATGGTTGATTTTCGGCTTTGGCGCGATCGGACAGGCCTGTGGCCGCCGTTTGCGGGCATTGGGGGCAGACGTCACCGGGGTTCGAAGAAACGTTTCAAGTTCTGACGCCGCAGACCGCGTGATCACGCAGAACCAGGCACAGGCCGAGATCGCCGGTGCTGATGTCATCCTGCTATGCCTGCCCTTAACTGAGGCGACTGAGAATTTCGCCGATGCTGCCTTCTTTGCACAGATGCAGCCGGGAAGCCTGTTGATCAATGTCGGGCGCGGCGGTCTGGTCGATGAAGCGGCCTTGTTTGCCGCCCTGGACGCAGGCAGGCCGGCCCAGGCCTATCTCGATGTTGTGCGGGAGGAACCCCTGTCCGAGGACAGTCCGATCTGGACCCATCCAAACATCACTCTGACGCCACATATCTCCGCCCTGACCATGGGCTCGCAAGTGCGAACGGATCAGGTTTTCCTTGAGAATCTGCAATACTTTCTGGACGGAAAACCCTTGCGGAATGCGGTCAGCAGCGAGGTGTTTGCCTAAACTGTCACAAATGTGTCATAATTGATGAATGACACATCTGGGTTCACTGGTTGAAAAGAGCATGAAGGCCGCGGTCGCGGGACTGATATGGGTCTGTGTCGCAATGCTGGTTCAGCCGGCGCACGCCACGGAGCGCCAGACACTAACGCTGCTCGACCATGACCGGAACTGGCCGATCACGCCAATCATGATCAACGGTCGGACCAGCCGTGCCTTGCTCGATACCGGGGCCACGATTGCGCTGATCGATGACGACCTGCTGGCCTATGACAAGGCAAAGGCAAGTCCTCACGCAACTCAAGTACGGGGCATAGGCGGCAACCGCGTCTTGCCGGTGACAAACGTCTCATCGCTGAGCGCCGGTGTGCAGGCCTGGCAGGATCTGCGCGTCGCCGTGAATCTGGTCGACGCGTTTCCGGTGCAGGAGAATATTCTGCCGGTCTCCCTGTTTGAAAGTGCGGTCATCGACTTCGACTTTTCGAGCGGGACCGTGTTGCTTTATGATGGCCACCCGAAGCGTGTTCGGGGCGCAACCCGTAATGCGATCAAATATTTCGATCATGACGGACTGATCTTCATTCCGGTCAGCATCAATGGTGTCAGCGGTCATGCCCTGATCGATACAGGCTCGACAGTGACCTTCATCAATTCGCACTTTGCTGAAGATGCGGAAGGGGTCCACCGGGTGCAGGAAGCGCAGGAAATTCGCGGCAGCGATCTCAATCGCAATGCGCTTGAAGTGTTCAAGTTTCAGAAGATGCAGCTTGGCAATAAGAAGATTTCCGATTTCAGCATTCCGGTGCTGGAAACCGAGCTGTTCGCCGCGCTGGGGTTTGAAGAGGCGCCAATGATGGTGATCGGCATGGATCTGCTGTCTCATTACAGGGTGCAGATCGATCGCAAGCGCAAGCGGATCATCCTGCAACGCTGATCATTTTGGATGCGGCCAACAAGTTTTCGCAATTCGTGACATTTGTGGCATACTAACCGAATGGCCCTGAACAAGTTGCCAATTAGTTTTATGATGAAAGCCATCCTGACGGGCCTCGGCCTGTTGCTTGTGACCGCCGCATTTCGACCGGCGCAGGCGACCGAACGCGAGACGCTCTGGCTGCAGGAGAATGAGCATAACTGGCCGATCACAACGGTGACGATCAATGGGCACCAGACGCCAGCGCTGCTGGATACGGGCGCGACGATCGCGCTGATTGATGATGATTTTCTGACCTCCGAATTACCGGTAGACGAACCGCTCGAGACCCGCGTGCTTGGCATTGGCGGCCAGCGTCTGTTCCCGGTTACCGAGATTGACTCACTTCGCGCGGGCGCAAGGTCCTGGTATGGTTTGCGCGTGGCGGTGAACACGGTCGATGCGTTTCCCGTGCAACAGAATATTCTGCCGACCTCGATGTTTCAGAATTCGGTGATCGACTTCGATTTCCAGAATGACCGTGTTGAGCTTTATACCGGCTATCCCAAATTTGTGCGCGACGCGCGGCGCAGCACCATCAGCTATATCGATCATGAAGGCCTGATCTTCATTCCCGTGCGGATCAATGGGGTGCGGGGCAAGGCGCTGATCGATACTGGCGCCAGCGTCAGCTTCGTCAATCGACGCTTTGCCGAGCGCGCGCGGGGCGTCCCGCGGATCCAGGAAGAACAGGATCTCCTCGGCAGCGACCTCGAGCGAAACAGTGTGAAATTGTACAATTTCCGCAGACTGCATTTTGGCGAGAATCATATCTCGAAATTCACCATTCCTGTCTTCGAGACCGAAATGTTCAGCACGCTGGGTTTCCAGGAAGAGCCGATGATGGTCATGGGCATGGATTTGCTGGAGCATTTTCGGGTCCAGCTGGATCAGAAACGCAAGCGGATCGTGCTGTTGCACTAGTCCGTCTGACCCCGCACAAACCGCCACCGTCAAACAATCACGAATAAGCGTTTGCTTTCCCTATGGTTACGCCCTCGACTGAAGGGGCAGGTAAATCATGGAGAACCAGCCAATGGCATATGCGCCTTTTGATCTGAGCGGCAAAGTCGCCCTCGTCACCGGGGGAAATCGCGGGATTGGTCTTGGCATGGCCGAGGCGCTGGCAGCGTCGAATGCCAGCATCGCCGTTTGGGGTCGTAAGTCGGCGGCGAATGAAGCCGCGGTCGAGAAACTGTCCGGCCTCGGCACAGGCGAAGTGAAAGCCTGGGCGGTCGATGTCGCGGATGAGCAGGCCGTGGTCGACGCGACCGCAGACGTGGTCTCGTCCATGGGCCGGATTGATAGCTGTTTCGCCAATGCCGGGGTTGGTTTTGGCGCGCCGAGCTTTATCGAGATGACGACCGAAACCTGGCGCAAGAATATGGCCGTCAATCTGGACGGTGCCTTCTGGACCCTGCGGGAAAGCGTCAAGCACATGACCGAACGCGCCAAGGCCGGCGATCCTGGCGGCTCTGTGGTCGGCGTTGCGTCACTGGCCGGCATTGAAGGCGCTGCACGCAATCAGGCCTATGCCGCGACCAAAGGCGGTTTGCCCTCCATGCTGCGCGGCATTGCGGCTGAGTGCGGCCGCTATGGCATTCGCGCGAATTCAATTCTGCCGGGCTGGATCGCGACGGATATGACAGCCGGCGCGCAGGACAATGATGTGTTCACAACCAAGGTCATCACCCGCGTGCCGATCCGGCGCTGGGGCGAGCCAGAGGATTTTGGCGGCATGGCCGTCTATCTGGCCAGTGATGCGTCACGCTATCATTCCGGTACGACGCTGATCATTGATGGCGGTTACGCGATTTTCTAGCTCGGCGGCTGATTTGCCGGCACCTCATTCGCTTGCGTCGAATGTGGCAATCTCGCTTTCCTTGAAGCCGTATCGGATGGCTTTTGCCTGCACGCGGGTGCCCTCGGGCAGGTGAAAGGGGCCCGTATACAGGCGCCATTCATCCGAGGCGGCGCCAAGCCGATATCCGATCGAAGCGCCGTCGCTTGCTGACCTCAACGCACCAAGGCTGCGCCCCTCATGCTCGGACAGGGTCAGGATGGGCGTCGCCGTGATCGGTTGGACGCCATCCGGCCACATGGCCTGGATCATGTCGCTTTCGGGAATGCTGGACATGTCAGGATGCGCGCGCATCCATTCGTCCAGAACGGTTTTCAGTCGCGTGACCGTCGCAGCATGTTCGGGATCGTCAGACAGGTTTCTGATTTCGTGCGGATCAGATGTCACATCATAGAGCTGTAGGTCCGGAATGGGCTCGAACAGTTGTTCCGCGGCCTTTGGGAGTGTTCCCGTCTCAAGCCCGTTCCAGAGTTCTTGCATGGTCGGCTGCACATCGCGGAAGGCCAGCGGAATGAAATACTGATCTCCCGGTGAAAAATTCTGGATCAGTTTGAACCGCGCATCCCTGACGGCGCGCCGGTGGTTCGGATCGAAATCCATGCGATCCTGGGCGGCATAGACATAATCGCGCGGGCGATCTCGATCATCGCCTTCAAAGTCATAACCGGCCAGATGGTCCGGGTTCGGGGCTTTGGCCCAGGACAGGATGGTGGGCGCGAGATCGACAAAGCTGATCAGCTCGTCATTCACCGTGCCAGCACCGCGGCCATCAGGATATCGAATGACCATGGGAACATGCAGTCCGCTATCATAGAGCGACCGTTTCATCCGGGGCAGACCATCTCCGTGATCGCTGCTGACGATGAAGATCGTATTGGCGAGAAGCCCTTCCTGATCGAGGCGGTCATACAGCGCGCCCAATGCGGCATCGGTGAAGGCGATATTGTCATAGTGCGTGGCGATATCGCGCCGAACAAGTGGCGTATCCGGCAAATAGGGCGGCACGCTGACCGCGTCTGGATCGGTCCGTGCCTCCCGGTCTTTGAAGGCCTGACGATTGCGAGAGACCAGACCGTAAAACGCTTCATTCGCAGGCGTTTTCTCCATATCCACGGGCCAAATGGCGCTTTCATGCGTGTTGAAGAACGTGACCATATGGAAGAAAGGCTGGCCGGGCGCTCTTTTTGACCAGTCCGCGCCCCGCGCCGACCGGTCCCAGATCGTGAACGGTTGGCCGAACTGATAATCAGTCTTGGAATTGTTGGACGTGTAATAGCCGACCGATCGCAACAGCTCCGGGAAGGCTTTGATATGCGGCGGCGGCACGGCGAAATACCCTTGCGGACCGCCGCCTGTGCCGCCCGCCGGCGCCATGGTCCGCATATGTTGTGCGCCAATCGTCTGCTGGTACCGACCGGTCATCAAGGCGGCGCGACTGGGGGCGCATACGCCGGACGTCGTGAACACGTTTGTGTATCGGATGCCTTCAGCGGCAATCCGGTCAAGATTCGGCGTGTAGGCGATGTGATCGCCGAAGCTCCCGACTCGCGGGCTCATATCTTCGAACAGAACCAGCACGATGTTTGGCCGCGTTGCGATATCCGAGTCTGGTGTCGCATGGATGGAATCCGCGACACCATTGGCGCAGGCACTCGCAGCACAAATGAGGAGCGAGACGGCCATCCATCGCAAGGACTTGAATAGAAGGACCAGATCCGAACGCACCGTCATAAGCCGTGACTAGCACGCCAGGGCGTGAATGTCCTGTTTGATGAACTCGCTTACGAAAAAGGCCCGCAGATGCTTCTGCGGGCCTGATTACTTTTGATCGAAGTTGCAGTGGCACCCCGTTCTTCTAACGGAGTTGAGCTCGCAACTTGTCAGACCTTACTGGTCAGTCACTTCTTCAGCGGCGTCTTCGACATCGTCCACGGCATCCGTGACGGCGTCCTCGATCGAGTCCATGGCATCGCTCGCCATGTCTTCCGCTGTGTCGGCAACGTCGCTGGCGGCGTCTTCTGCCGCATCAACGGCATCCGTGACCGCGTCTTCTGCCGTATCCGCAGCATCTGAAGCCGCATCGGCAGCATCTTCCGCCACATCCTCAGCAGCATCCACCGCATCAGACGCTGCTTCGACCGTCGCGTCGGTGGCGTCTTCAGCCGCATCCACAGTTGCTTCAATGGCGTCCGAGGCCGCATCTGTGGTGGCGTCGGCAGCTTCTTCAGCCGCGTTACATGCCGCCAGACCGGCAGCCGCAAGCGCGGCAATCCAAAGTTTTGTGCTCATTTTTTCTTCCCCTCTAGAAGATAAGCCTTCATCGGCACCGGTTATAATACTGGAATCGGCGTCAAAAGTCAGAGATTAACTGCAAAAGCCCAGAAACCGCCCGATTTCCGCGCGGGAATGCCTTGTCTTACCGCAAGGTTGCGCTCCTATCAGGCACTGAAATTGGAGGAAATCATGGGCATTCATACCCCGCTTTGCGACTTTTTAGGCATAAAACACCCGATCATGTTGGCGGGAATGGGGGGCGTATCCTATGCGGAAGTCGCCGCTGCGATGAGCAATGCGGGCGGCTATGGCGTGCTCGGCATGGCCGGTACATCCCCGGATTTTATCGCCTCACAGATGGCCCGGGTGAAAGAGCTGACCGACAAGCCTTTCGGGGTCGACTTGCTGGCGGCTGATCCGGGCAGCCTCAAAAAAAGCGTCGATGTGATCATTGAAGGCGGCGCTGACAGTTTTGTCGCCGGGCTGGGCGTGCCGATGCCGATCATGAAACGGCTCAAGGATGCTGGCGTGAAGGTCATGGTCGTCGGCGGGGCGGTCAAGCATGCGGTTAAGGCGGAACAGGCCGGCTGCGATGCAGTCATTCTGCAAGGCGGAGAAGGCGGCGGGCATACCGGCCTGGTCGGGACGCTGCCGCTGGTCGCACAGGCGGTTGAGGCGGTGAACATTCCCGTCGTGGCCGCTGGCGGGATCTATGATGGCCGGGGCCTCGCGGCGGCACTGTCGCTTGGCGCTGTCGGGGTCTGGATGGGAACGCGGTTCATTGCCTCTGCCGAAGCCCATGCGGCGCAGTCCTACAAGGAGACGGTCGTCGGCGCTGGCGACACGGATACGACACGGACCCGTTGCTATTCGGGCAAGCCGATGCGGTGCCGCACGAATGAGTACATCCTCGATTGGGAACAGCGACCTGACGAGATTCAGGCCTTCCCGATGCAGGCGGCCTTGTCAGTCCAGACGGACGTGATTGGTGGCATTGGCGGGGTCACGGAAGAGGCCCGTCTCGATGGCAGCAAATCCTGTTTCGCCATGGGTCAATCAGCCGGTGGGGTTAAGGATATCCTGCCCGTCAAAGACATTGTCGACCGCATCATGACCGAGGCGGACGCCGCGATTGGCCGGGTTGCGGGCCTGCGTGTCAGCGAGTCGGTTTAGGCTCGCCAACCACTCCCTCGACTGTTACGGTTAACCATAATTAAAATTTGAGGGAACTTCAAAAATGTGGAAATTCATGATGGGCGCATCCGCGTTGGCCCTGTCAGCGGCATGCGTGAATACCAGCGATATTGTAACAGATCCGGTGGTCGCAGACGCGCCGCCAGTGGTCGAAGAAACCGTGGTCACCGAAGTCGAAGCGGTGATGGAAAAAGTCGCGTTCGAGACCTATTCTGCCGAAGCCTTTTTCCAGACCACCAGTTTCGGGCTTTCCAATGGCGGCGGCTTCGCCTGGTCCAGCGATGACAGCAAGGTGCTCGGCCATTCCGATGGCAGCGGCGTGTTCAATGCGATGGCGCTGAGCGGCGATGGGTCCGTCACGCAGCTGACCTCATCTGAAACAGATGCACATTTTGCCCAATCCTTCTTTCCGGCCGATGACCGGATCATCGTTTCGGCGGATCAGGGCGGCAATGAGCTGAATCATATCTATGTGGTCGAGCTGGATGGCACGCTGGTCGATGTCACGCCCGGGGATGAGGTGAAAGCCTTTTTCGGCGGCTGGCGCGGCGACAATGAAGTCTTCTATGTCTGGCATAATGGCCGCGACTCCGCGAACTTCGATCTCTATTCGGTCGATCCGACAGATTACAGCACCACGATGGAGTTCGAGAATCCAGGCTTCCAGCCGGGCGCGCTCAGCAATAGCGGCCGCTATCTGGCGCTCGACAAACCGCGCACCAGTGCGGATTCCGATGTCTATGTGGTCGATCTGTCTGCAGAGTCGCCGGAGCCGGTTCTGGTCACTGCACATGAAGGCAATGTCGCCCATGGCACGTATGATTTCACACCAGATGAAAGCAAGCTGATCTACAGTACGAATGAGTTTGGCGAGTTCAATCAGGCCTGGACGCATGATCTCGAGACCGGCGAGAAGGCCCCGCTGATCGAAGCCGATTGGGATGTCAGCTTTGTTTTCTACTCGCCAAGCGGCAAGTATCGCGTGCATGCGATCAATGCGGACGGTCTGACCGACCTGACCATTCGCGATACCGAAACCGGCGAAGATGTTGTGCTGAATGGCGTGCCGGAAGGCGAGCTGGGTCAGATCCGCTTTTCACGCGATGAGTCGAAAATTGCCTTTGGTGTGAATACGGATACGTCGCCGTTCAATCTGTACATGACGGAGCTGGGCGGTGAGGCCGTGCGGCTCACCAATGCGATCAATCCCGACATCAACGAAGCGAACCTGGTCACCGCGACGGTCGAGCGGTTTGAAGCGTCGGATGGCGTCGTGATTCCCGGCATTATGTACAAGCCGAAACAGGCCTCTGCAGAAAACCCGGTTCCTGCCATTGTCTTTGTGCATGGCGGACCTGGCGGTCAGACCACGCGCGGCTATAGCGCGCTGGTGCAGCACCTCGTGAACCATGGCTATGCTGTCTATGGCGCCAATAATCGCGGCTCATCCGGTTATGGCAAAACCTTCTTCCACATGGACGACAAGCGCCATGGCGAAGAAGACCTGCGCGACATTGTCGAAGCCGGGCATTATTTGCGCAGCCTAGACTGGGTCGATGGCGACAAGGTTGGCGTTATGGGCGGTTCCTATGGGGGCTTCATGACGGCCGCCGCTCTGACCTTCCATCCGGAAGAGTTTGAAGTCGGTGTGAATATTTTCGGCGTCACGAACTGGGTTCGGACCTTGCAGTCCATTCCGGACTGGTGGGCGGCCTTCCGCGAGGCCCTGTATGACGAAATGGGGGATCCGGCGACTGATGCGGACCGGCATCGTGCAATCTCACCGCTCTTCCATGCCGAGAATGTGACCAAGCCAATGCTGGTCGTGCAAGGCGCCAATGATCCGCGCGTTCTGCAGGTCGAGAGTGACGAACTGGTCGCCGCCATTCGCGACAATGGTGTGCATGTCGAATATGTCCTGTTCCCGGATGAGGGCCATGGCTTCCTGCGCAAGGAGAACCGGATCACGGCCTCTGAAGCCTATGTCACATTCCTGGACACCTATCTGAAAGGTGAGGGCGAAGACAGCGCCGCAATGGAAACGGCTGAAACAGAAGGCTGATTCAACTTCCTCGAATAGAACAGGCCGCGACGGCCCGACTTTGTCGGAGACTGTCGCGGCCTTTTTCTTTGGTCCGTTGGGCCGCGCCCTAGTCCGTGCGCAGCGAGTATCCGGCCGAGCGAACCGTGCGGATGGGGTTCTGACCGCCCTGGCTCATCAGCGCCTTGCGCAAGCGTCCAATGTGCACATCAACCGTGCGGGCCTCGACATAGACGTCCGAGCCCCAGACGCCATCCAGCAATTGTTCGCGTGAAAAGACGCGGCCCGGATGCTGGGCGAAATATTCAAGCAGGCGAAACTCGGTCGGGCCAAGATGAATGTCCTTGGCGGCGCGCGTGACGCGGTGCGTGGTGCGATCAATCTCGATATCGCCGACGCGGATCTTGTCATCCATCAGGGCCGGCCGGATGCGGCGCAGCACAGCCTTGACCCGCGCCATCAGCTCATTGGTCGAGAAGGGCTTGGTGACATAATCATCCGCACCGGTTTCGAGGCCGCGAATGCGATCGGCTTCCTCGGTTCGGGCGGTCAGCATGATGATCGGCAGATTGGCCGTTTCCTGCCGCGTGCGAACACGCCGGCAAATCTCGATGCCGGAGATTTTTGGCAGCATCCAGTCGAGTAGCATCAGGTCCGGGATGCGCTCATCGAGCAGCAGCATGGCCTCGTCGCCATCATTCGCGATGGCGGTTTCGTAGCCTTCTGACTCGAGATTGTATCGCAGCAATTCAGAGACCGCTGTTTCGTCTTCCGCAATGACAATAAAGGGTTTCATGATCCAGCATCCTTACTCTGGCTGTGGGCTTGGGGTGCGTTCTGCATCACCAACGCGCTGTCCCGTCGCAATGAAGTGCACGACTTTGGCAATATTGGTGCAATGGTCACCAATGCGTTCGAGATTCTTGACGATAAAAATGAAGTTTGACCGCGCATCGATCTGATCCGGCTCTTCCGCCATGAATCGCAGCATGGCGCGGAGCAGGCTGTTATAATGGCTGTCTATGTCATCATCCTGATCAAGCACACCAAGCGCCGCGACCGGATCCCGGCGGGCATAAGCGTCGAGGGAGACTTGCAACATCCGGGACACCGCCTGACCCAGGCGTTCAATGCCGCGAAGTGCGGTGCGATTGTCTTCATTCGCCACCGCAATGCTGCGCCGGGCAATATTCTTGGCGAGGTCGCCAATCCGCTCGATGCCGCCGGACAGCTTGATCGCGGCGATGACATTGCGCAGGTCCGCCGCCATGGGTTGGCGTAGGGCCAGCATGCGCACCGCCTTGCCTTCGACTTCGCGTTCCAGCCGGTCCATTTCCAGATCGCGCTCGATCACCGTCTCGGCCAGGGCAATGTCGCGGGTCACAACCGCGCGGGAGGCATCCCGGATCATCGCTTCCGCCAGTCCGCCCATGCGCAGCAGGTCGGCCGAGAGCTGGTCCAGCTCTTCGGAAAAGGCACTGACAATATGTTGAGGTCCTGTCACCATGCGTCCTATCCAAATCGACCGGTAATGTAATCCTGCGTGCGTTGCTGCGCCGGATTGGTGAAAATCATTTCTGTATCGCCAAACTCGACCATTTCGCCGAGATTGAAAAAGGCCGTGCGTTGCGAGACCCGCGCCGCCTGTTGCATCGAATGGGTAACGATGATGATGCAATAGCGCATCCGTAATTCATCGATCAGTTCCTCGATCCGCGCCGTTGCAATCGGATCCAGCGCCGAGCACGGCTCGTCCATCAGGATGACTTCCGGGCTGATCGCAATGGCGCGGGCAATGCACAGACGTTGCTGCTGACCGCCCGAAAGGCTGATCCCGATGGCCGTTAGCCGGTCTTTCACCTCATCCCACAGACCGGCCTTGCGAAGCGAGACTTCGACAATCTCGTCCAGCTTGGCCTTGCTTGCCGCGAGCCCGTGAATGCGCGGCCCATAAGCGACATTGTCATAGACCGATTTCGGAAACGGATTGGGTTTCTGAAACACCATGCCGACTTTTGACCGGATCAGAACCGGGTCGATCTCGCCGGCATTGATGTCGACGCCATCCATCAGGATCTGGCCATCGACGCGTGCGTCCTCAATCGTATCATTCATTCGATTGAGACAGCGCAGGAACGTTGACTTGCCGCAGCCGGAGGGGCCGATCAGGGCGGTTACGGCCTTGTCCTGAATCTTCATCGAGATGTTCTGAATGGCGGGTTTGTCGCCATAATGAACATTGATATTGCGGCACTCGATCTTGGCCCCGCCAATGGCGCCGCCACTATCGGCAAATCCGTCCTGATTGTGGGCTGTATCGGCCATCTCTACCATCTCCGCTCAAACCTCCGCCGCAAGATCACGGCGATCAGGTTCATTGCTACCAGGACGGTCAGCAGGATCAGGATCACGGCTGACGTCATCGGCTCCCAAGCACGTTCGGCGCCAGAAAACCACTTATAAATGAGCACCGGTAACACCGTCGCCTCGTCATTGGGCGAGGCGGGGACCTCGCTGATAAAGGCGACCATGCCGATCAGCAGCAAAGGTGCTGTCTCGCCCAGCGCGCGGGCCATCGCAATGATGGCGCCTGTCAGAATGCCAGGCGCGGCCAGTGGCAGGACATGATGAAACACCGCCTGGGTCGGCGAGGCGCCCAGTCCCAAAGCGGCATCGCGCACAGAAGGCGGTACCGCCCGCAGGGCCGCCCGGGACGCTATAATGATCGTCGGCAGAACCAGAAGGCCAAGGACCAATCCGCCCACAAATGGCACAGAACGCGGCAATCCGAACGTATTCAAAAAGACCGACGCGCCGAGCAGACCGAAAATGATCGACGGGACTGCGGCGAGATTATTGATATTGACCTCGATCACGCTGGTCAGACGCGATTTGCGGGCAAACTCCTCGAGATAGACTGCCGCCAAGACGCCGACGGGCAGAGCGAACAGGGCCGTCACCAGCATGGTGAACAGGGACCCGATCAAGGCGGCGGCCACACCGGCCAGTTCGGGATAGGTACTGTCGGCATTGGTGAACAGGCTGCCATTGAAGCGCCGCGAAATTTCACCGCGATCCTTCAAATGCAACATGATTGCAATCTGGCGCAGCGAGACGCGTCGATTGTCACTGATCGAGTTGAGATAGGTCGCCTGGATCGGCGCGCCCGCTTGCTCCCCAAGCGCTGGCAACGGACCGGCCAGATGCGATAGGACCAGGACGGCGCCGGAGACGCGCTCCAGTTCAAACCAGGCGTCGCCCAGCGAGATCAGAATGTCTTGCGGATCAGCGGCGATGGCCTGGACCTGATCCTGGAAACTGACAAAGCCGTCCGGGCCAGCATCAGTCAGTCTGAACAAGCCGGAATCGGTTCGGGATAGCCGCCCGGCTTCCCCGACGCTGACACTGCGATGGCGGCTGATCTCATTCTTGAGGTAGAGATCGAGATCATCCGACAGAGCGAGCCGGGCCTGAATGGGCTGACTGGCGAGGCTGGGATCATTGCTGAGGCGCTCGCGCAAAGGCAGGACGGCGAGCCTTGTGGTGATGCTGAACAGATCGGCGCGGGTGTTACGCTCCGCGCCGGCTTCCGGGAACAGTTCGGTCAACCGATCGCGCACTGCGAGATTGACCTCCGTCACCGTGAATTCGGACTTCTCGGCAAAGTCCGGTCGGTCGAGGGTGACATCCACCATATGCTGGGTAAAAGCTGAGCTGGCCTTGAAGATGATCGAGACCAGCAGGATGACCAGGAAGCTGATCGCCATGCCGATCGCTGCCTGACCATAGAGCTTGAACCGGCGCTCGGCATTGCGGCGTTCGCGCAGACGCGAGGCCGTCGAACGGGCCGGAGAAGAACCGCGCTCACTCATAGGCTTCTCGGTAGCGTTGGACGACGCGCAAGGCGATGATGTTGAACAGGAGCGTAATCCCGAACAGGACAAAACCGAGCGCGAAGGCTGAGACCGTCTTGGCGCTGTCAAACGCGGTGTCGCCGGTCAGAAGGGAGACGATCTGATAAGTGACCGTCGTAATGTCGGAGCTTGGGTCGAGAGTGATCAGAGCGCGCCCGCCGGCCGCCATGACGACAATCATGGTTTCGCCAATGGCGCGCGATACGGCCAGCAAGATGGCCGCAATGATGCCGGGAAAGGCGGCGGGCAGGACCACTTGCTTGATCGTCTCGGATCGCGTGGCGCCCATGGCGAGGGCGCCATCGCGTAAAGAATGCGGAACGGCGCTGATCACATCATCGGACAAGGAACTGATAAAGGGAATGATCATCACCCCCATGACCAGTCCCGCGGCCAGGGCGCTGGTCGGTTGCGCCGCCAGCAGCGTGTCTGGTGTGAAGGGCAGGGCGTTCACCCATTGCGCGAAGCTGCGTACCAGCGGGGCGATCAAGGTGGCGGCGAAGAAGCCATAAACCACGGTCGGAATCCCGGCCAGCAATTCCAGCGCCGGCTTGGCCCAGTTGCGAAAGCGCGGGCTGGCATATTCGGCCAGATAGATGGCGGAGAACAGTCCGATCGGAACCGCCACGATCATGGCCAGCAGGGCGATCATCAATGTGCCGAAGAAGAGCGGCACAGCGCCAAAATTCTGCCCGGTCTGGGCGTTCCAATTGGTGCCGAACAGAAACTCAAAAACACCAGGCCCATCCGGCAGGCTGAAGAAACGCACGGTCTCATAGACCAATGACAAGACGATGCCGATTGTCGTGAAGATGGCGATCGCGGCGCAGATGAAGAGCAGTGCCTTGACGGTCTGTTCGACATAGGTACGGGCGGCAAAGTCGCGCGTGAGCTGACGCTGTCCCCATTTGAACCCCAGGGCGCCGACCAGGAGCGCTAGTGCGAAGGCGAGCGCCCGCGCCCCGCCCTTGATAATTGCAAAGCGTTCGACGCTGGCATCAAACAGGAGATTACCGGTCAGGGCTGAAGTTCGCTCACGTGCATGTTCCGAAACGCGATCGACAAAGAAACTCACCTGCACGTCGCCGCGATCGATCAGATAGGTGGGTAATTCGTTGATCAGCGTACCGCGGGCATGGGACTCCGCGAACAATAAATAAGCGAGGAAGACCAGCGCTGCCGGCAAGATCGTGCAAAACGTCAGGAAATAGCCGTGATAATTGGGTTGCGAATGCAGCCGGGCGCTGATGCTGGACCCAGTCGACAGCGCTCCGATCTGTGTCCGCCCGGAATAGAACGCAAAAAAACCCGCCGCCGCCAAAGGCGCGATTAACAGCCAGCCGATCGGCAAGTGTCCTAATGTTTCCAGCATACCCGGATTTTATCTCAGCAATGGGCCGCTCTTACCCCTGGTCCTTGACACATATGTGACAGTGCTGACTTCCCTGTAATGCGGGGACAATCAAAACGGTGTCGGGGTCTGTAAAGAGATGGTTTTTTCGGATTCAGGGTGCGCGAAAGTCAGATCGGAGGCGTGCAGGCAGAGGCGGTCATGCGAGGCGGGATCGCCATAGAAAACGTCGCCCAGGATCGGGTGTCCCAGGCTGGCCATATGTAACCGCAACTGATGCGACCGGCCCGTTTTCGGGCTGAGCGCAAGACGGGTCGCCGAAGAGGTCCGATCCAGCACCTGCCAGTGCGTGATCGCGGCTTGTCCGTCCGGATCCAGATGGCGCAAGGGGCGATTGAGAGAGTGGCGGGCAATTGCCTTGTCGATCACGCCCGCATCTTCGGCGATTTGGCCATCAACCAAGGCCTCATACATTTTCTCGATGCGTCGCAATTCGAATTGCCGCGACAGGGCGCGCTGCGCCTGTTTTGTCCGCGCGAACACGATCAGGCCGGACGTGTCCATATCCAGCCGATGGACCGTCAGGACCGGGCCATGCCGTTCACTCAGGATACTATTGGCGCAAACCGCCTTTTCCGGACCGAGGCCAGGGACGCTGAGCAGACCGCTTGGCTTGTCTGCGACGACCAGGTCATCATCAACATAGACCGTTTCAAGCTGGTCAGCGGCTGGCGGATTATACGGTTTCGGTACGTGCATCGTCTTTCAGGCGGGGCATCCAGATGCCGAAGGCCGTGCCGTGGCCCTCGCGGCTTTCAACCGCGAGGCCACCGCGGTGGCGGGCCATGATGTGTTTGACAATGGCGAGGCCGAGTCCGGTGCCCTCAATCTTGCCACCGCGGCTTTCATCGACGCGATAGAAACGCTCGCCCAGCCGTGGCAGATGCGATTCGGAAATGCCAACGCCATCATCCACCACTCGGACCCAGACGGCCGGGGCGCCAGAGGAGGCGTAAGGCTGCAAGAGCAGCGACCGTTTGGCGCCCGGCGACTGGCGACTGCTGGCCGTTGCCGCATCCGCCATGGTCGCAGCAATACCCACCTCGATCCGGACATTGCCATCCTTGCGGGCATATTTGATCGCATTGCTGGCCAGGTTCTGGATCACCTGGGCAATCTCGTCATCATCGGCAATGGCGTGAATAGCGAGGTCCGGCGCTTCGAAATGGAGGGTGATTCCGGCTTCTTTTGCGATCGGGATCAGCGCCTGGCTGGTATCGCGGGTCAGCTGAGCGACTTCAACCTGGGTCTTCGGGGCCCGGTGCTCGCTGAATTCAATCCGCGACAGGGAGAGGAGGTCGGCCACCAGGCGCTTCATCCGCTCGGTCTGTTGCGACATGATTTCTAGAAAGCCTTCCCAGGCCTCCTTATCATCCTTGGCCGGGCCGCGCATGGTTTCGATAAAACCGCCAATTGCCGTCAGCGGGGTGCGCAGCTCGTGGCTGGCATTGGCGAGAAAGTCAGCCCGCGCCCGTTCGGCGCGGCGGACGGCTGTGAGATCCTCAAACACCATCAGGACTGAGCCATTGGCGGGGCCGGGGCGAACATGGGCCATCCACACCTCGGCATCGCCATGCTGGGTAAACTCAACCCGCTCATTGGCGCCATCGCGGCCAACCCGTTCCGCCGCATCGAGAAGGTCGGGCTGTCGCAGCACGGCGACTGGAAAGGTCAGATTTGACGGCTCGAACCGAAACAGATTGCGCGCATGCTTGTTGGCGGTGACGATTTGCGCATCGCGGGAAATCAGCAGGGCCGGCAGCGGCAGGGCGAGGATAAAGGGCTCAACACTGTCTTCCGGGCGTTGCGCAGGCGGGCTCGGCGGGGTCTCCAGAACCGGCGGTGTGCCTTGCTTTTCCGGCGCCGGCGCAGAGCCGACATAGAAGGCAAGGGCCCCTGCCGTCATCACAACGGCGCCGATGGCCCATTCGACCAGACCGATCGCACCCGTCAGGAACAAGAGCGCCAGAACCGCAACAGCGCCTGATGTCAGAACGAGAAAGTCCTGAAATCGCCTTGGCGGATCGGGTTGCGCGGGTCCATTCTGTTGCGACATGATGGCAGGGTATCCCTGAAAATGATGGTCCGCCGGGCGGTTCTCGGCGTATACAGGGGTGGTTGTGATGAGCAAGTCTGAAAGCTTTTTCACAATTATTGAAAAACGATAATTATTTGTTGACAGTCGAGTAGAGCAGGCGTAAAGCCACGGTCCAGGCTGAAGAGGTTTTCATGAAGCAAGCGAGTATCGTATTGGGACTATTGGCGGTGAGTGCGTGCTCAACCGTACCGAGCATGCCAAGCATGCCGACACTCGGCGGTGATCGCCTGGTCGTATTCCCGGTTGCCCCTGATGCCCCGGACACCTGGGTGGCGAACGGCGTTGTTGGCGAAGCGCCACGGGCTGACTGGCTGACCCAGTTCGAAGACGATATGCTGGTGGCGCTGGTCAATGAGGCGCTCGCGGCCAATCCCTCTATTCGCTCGCAATATTATGCGGTCGAGGCGACTCGCGCGCAGGCGCGCAGCACCTATGGCCGGACCTTGCCAAGCCTGTCCGGTTCGGGATCCGTTACCGGAACCGATACCTATGTCGAAGCCACAGATAGCCGCGTCTCCGGCGAAGTGTACGGCCTTGGCCTGGACCTCAATTGGGAACTCGACCTGTGGGGACGGCTCCGCGCCAGCATCAATGCAGCTGAATCCGATCTGATCGCCAGTGAAGCTGATCTCGCTTCGGCGCGTCTGTCTTTGGCGGCGCAAACGGCATCGGCCTGGTTCGATCTGAATGAGGCCCTGGCCCAGGAACGCGTCGCAGTTGAAACCTATGAAGCCCGGACCCGGGCGCTGGAACTCACCGAGCGGCGTCTGTCGCGCGGTCTGTCATCAGCCCTGGATGTGCGCACGGCCCGGACCACGCAAGCCTCCGCCGAGGCATCGATTGCCGGACAAAGACTGGCCAGCCAGAATGCGACCCGCCGGCTTGAAATCCTGCTCGGCCGGTATCCGAGTGCCGAGCTGGAAGCGATGGCCGAACTGCCGCAGCTGGGTGTCTTGCCGCCAGCTGGCAATCCGACCCTGCTGCTGACG
>JBCCCT010000043.1:0-20128 GCA_039033355.1 Pseudomonadota bacterium
ACAGGCCGCCCGTTCTTCCGGCGTCATGACCACGCGCAGACGCAAACAGGCTGGACCGCCACCATTGCGCATGGACTGGCGGACATCGACATATTGCACCCGGCCAATCGGCCCATTGCCCTGGACCAGACGCTCACAATACGCGCGCGTGCTGTCAGTATCCTGCGTTTCAGTCGGCGCCAGAAGGACCAATCGATCTTCTCCTGGCCATTGCAGCAATTGCGAATTGAACAAATAGGATTTGATCGCGTCTGCCAGCGGCACTTCGGCATCTGGCACCATGACGGGTTTGAGCTCAAACAAACCGTCTGACGCGGTGCGCAGGTCATTCAACAGGCCTGCCGTATCTTCGAACGCATGCTCATGGAAGAACAAGGTGTCGAGCGTGCCAACGCAAACCACGTCATTGTGAAATGCGCCGGCATTGATCGCTTTAGCTGATTGGCGCGCAAACACGGTCCGCTCCGGGCGCAGGCCGTGGCTGCGAGCGACCGACTCGCTGGCCAGCCGTGTCTGGCGCGCCGGGAAACCTGATACGCTTTCGCCGGCTTCGCGACCGTAGACGAAGAGTTCTACGCCTTGCGCGCCGTGTTCGGAGCATAAGCGAACATGGTTTGCCGCGCCTTCGTCCGAGAAGTCTGCGTGCATTGGGAGCGCGAGCTCAATATCAAAGGGATCATCGTACGTGGGTGGGTCATTATAGACACCAACCTCTTCAAACATCATCGTCAGAGTTGTCCATGTATCGTCATGCTCGAGACTTCGGTGGAGCATTGAAGATAGATTGGCGACCGTCAGATTGAGTTTTCCGTCCATCGTGTCCGCAGATGGAGATACGGTCGCTGCGTTTGCAGTCCACATAGAACTCGCTGAATATGCCACCTTCAGTAATCTCGGCGCAGTCTGAGCTGCTTGGGAAATGACTTCTGTGTCCGTTCCTGAAAATCCCGCATCTCTCAACACTGACAGGTTCGGTCGTTCCAAAGGCGGAATCACGCCCTGAACAAACCCGGCGCGCACCAGCATCCGCATTTTTTCCAATCCCTGCAGCGCGGCCTCGCGCGGATTGGAGACATCGCCGGCATTCGACTGGCTGGCCAGATTGCCATCAGACATGCCGCCATAATTATGGCTTGGGCCAATCAGGCCATCAAAATTCACTTCTACGGTTTCGGAGGAAGACATGGGAACCCCTTGCCTTGTGCCTGTTGAAGGGCGTGTCCTTTAACGCCCGAATGGACTGGGTCAGCGCGCGCGTCTCAACAGGCTCAGGGCGCGGCTGAATTCTGTGAAATCCCTCTACTTCGGAAAACCAATGGCGCCAAGCCGCGCCGCTTCATCTGAGACCTGGCTCGCTTGCGGCCAGGCACAATAATCGGCGGCATAATAAGCGCCGGGACGGAAATTGCCGGAATGACCAGGTCCGCCGAATGGCATGGCGCCACTGGCCCCGGCCGTGGGACGATTACGATTGAGAATGCCGGCTTTCATCTCGGCATGCGCGCGCAGCCAGAGCGCATCATCGTCACTGACCAGTCCGCCGGAAAGACCATATTTGGTATCATTCGCGCGTTGTATGGCTTCGTCGAAATCGTTGACCCGGATGATTTGCATCAAGGGTCCGAACAATTCTTCGTCTGGCACATCAGTCGCATCTGTGACGTCGATGACGCCAGCTGTGACAAAGCCGCCGCCACGATCCATACGCTTCAGGCGCCGCAGCGACTTGCCGCCAGCTTTGGATAGCATCATCTGGAACTCGACGGCGTTCTGAGCCGCTTGTTCTGAGACCAGTGGACCCATGAAAGCATCGTCTTCGGTATAGTCTCCGATGCGTAGCTTTTTGGCCCGCGCGACAATGGCGTCGACGACCTCGTCGCCCCATTTGCCAGTCGGCAGAATGACGCGTCGGGCGCAAGAACAGCGTTGCCCGGTCGTCAGGAAAGCGGATTGAGCCGCAAGATCGGCCGCCGCCTCGATATCGGCCGGATCCCACATGATGAGTGGATTGTTGCCGCCCATTTCCAGCGCCAGGATCACTTCCGGGCGTCCGGCGAAGTGTCTGTGAAAGAACAGGCCTGTCTGGGCCGATCCGGTAAACAGCAAACCGTTTATATCACCATCCAGCAAAGCCGCGCCCGTCTCGCGCCCACCTTGCACAACGTTTAACAAGCCTTCGGGCAATCCGGCCGCTTCAAACGCGTCGACCATGATATGCGCCACGGACGGTGCCAGCTCGGATGGCTTCAGAACGCAGGCATTGCCCGCCAGCAGTGCTGGAACGATATGGCCATTCGGCAAATGGCCAGGAAAGTTAAACGGCCCGAACACGGCCATAACGCCATGCGGTCGGTGGGTCAGGTGCATGGATCCAAAAGCCGCTTCAGAAAACGCGGTGCCCGCGCGTTCCACTTGCGCCTTGATGGAAATGCCGACCTTTGCTGACATGGCGCCAGCCTCGCCTTTGGCGTCCCAGGCAACTTTGCCCATATCACGACTGATCGCTTCGGCGACTTGATCGCCGCGCTTGGCGATTTCTTCGGCATAGGCTTCAAGAATGGTGGTTCGGTCATGCTGTGGCCGGCGTGCCCAATCCGATTGCGCCTTGCGCGCTGCGGCAATGGCTTCGGTCACTTGATCCGGGTCGCTCGCCTGGCCATCCCAGCTGGTTTCACCCGTGGCCGGATTGGTTTTCTCAAACCAGTCATCCTTACCGTCTGACCAGCGACCATTGATATACGCACTCTTGGCCATGCTAACTCCTCAGCCAGATGCGCGCTTTGTCACCGCGCTTGAGCTTCAACTTGTCGAGCGTCTCTTGCGTCGTCATGAACTGTTTGTCGCCCATTTCCGCGCCCTCTATCAGACAAGCGCGATAATTTTCGAGATCTGTTCGTGCCGCAATGCCGGTTGAGCCGGTGGCCGCCCCGACGTCGAGTTCCATCACCTTGCTTTCGCGCACAGTTCGCAGGTTCTGCCGATTGACCTGCATGATCGGGCCGCCGTCGAAAATATCGACGACTTTCTCGAACTCAAACCCTTCCCATTCGAGCAGTTTGAAGGCCGGGACGCCTTCAACATGCACCCGGCCAATCACCTCGCGCGCTTCGTTTGGCAGCAGATCCACATAGACCGGATATTTCGGCATCAGATCGAGAATGAACTGATTGTCGGTCGTCGCCGACAGATAGTCCGCATCGGTGAAGGACATTTTGAAAAAGTGACGTCCAAGGCATTCCCAGAACGGCGTCTCGCCATCATGCGAAACGACGCCGCGCAATTCAGCGATGACTTTCTCACCAAACCAGTCGGGTTTGGTCGACATGAGCAAATAGCGCGACTGAGCCAGCAAACGCCCGACGCCGGCGCCGCGATGCTCCGGACGCAGGAACAAGGTGCCGACTTCCGTACAGCCGACAAATTCATTGGTCAGGATCAACGCATCCATATCAAACCGGCGATCGGCTTCCTGACTCGCCTGGGCCAGCGTGATGATCCGATAATTGAAAAAGGGTGATTTCACCCCAATCCCGGCCTTCACGGCGCTGCAGCCACCAATCTCGCCTGTGTCGGTATTTTCAAGCATCATCAGATACTTGCCATATTCAGGCTGTTCCAAACGGCCCGCAAAGGAATCCACCGATTTCAGTAATCGCTTGCGCAGGATCTCCTCATCCACGGGCAGCGATGTAAAGCCCGCCCCGGATTCCACAGCCATCGAGCGGAGCGAGTCAAAATCTGACAGTTCCGCTGGTCTCATTACATAGGGCGACTTCATCCCATCAACGCCTTGATCTTTGGCGCATCGAGGCGCCCATCCGCAATTCTGTTCAACAGCAGTGCCGAAAGCTGTGCGCGCTCAACAAAGCTGGACATCACCACATACTCTTCATCCGAATGGATTCGTCCACCCATGACGCCAAGCGTGTCGACATTCGGCACACCCGCCGCGAAGATATTATTGCCTTCGCAGACACCGCCCGTATCGACAAATTCCAGTTCCAGACCAATCGCCCGGCCGGTTTGAGCGACCGCGTCGAACAGATGCTGCTGGGCTGTGTTGCGCGGTTTTGGCGGACGATAGAACCCGCCATGCATGTGACCGGAAATACCGTCCCGAGCAATCGCTTCCGCGACGAGCTGTTCGACTTGCTGGGTGGCCCATATGGCCGCTTCTTTGTCAGGTGCCCGCGCGCCAAACCGGACAATGGCGAGATCCGGAACGATGTTCACGGCGCTGCCGCCATCGATTGCACCGACATTGAAGGACACGCCCTCATACTGGCCGTTAAGCTGTTCCAGCTGGATGACCATTGCGGCCGCCGCCTCGAGGGCGCTTCTGCCATCTTCCTTGGCGCGTCCGGCATGAGCAGAGCGGCCGTGCAAAACGACATCGAAGACAGCTGATCCTTTGCGCCCGCCAGACATGGCGCCCGTGTCCATGCAGGGCTCATAGGTCATGCCGATCATGGCGCCAGACTGCGCCGCCTGGGTCAGATAAGGCGCGCTGGCAAAATTCCCGGTCTCTTCATCTGGCGTAATGATGATCTGATAGCCAAGTTTGTCTTTGAGCGGTCCAGCTTCAAACGCCTGCAAGGCGCCGAGCATGACCGACAAACCACCTTTCATGTCCGCAAGTCCGGGCCCGTTAAACTTGTCATCGCCAATATCCTTGATGTCGGTAAAGGTCTCAGGTGGGAAAACGGTGTCGTAATGCCCGCTCATGATCACTTGCAAATCCGCATCTGGACGTGACGAGATACGGATCACTGGACCGGTTTCAAAGGCCTCGACCTGACCATTATTCGCGACCTTTTCAATCGGATCGGTCGTGATCAGCTCGATCTCGGCTTCGAGCGCGCTAAACGCGTCGCCCAGGCGCGGGGCCAGCGACAGCAAGCCATCGCGATTCCAGCTGCCCGTATTGGTTTCGGCCCAATCGAAGGTGCGGCCCTGCATCTTGTCTTGCAGGTCAGATACGCGTTCGCAAATGGCTTCGTCCTGGGCGTTTTTCTGACTGAGATCTACCATGTCGGTCTTGGTTTCACGCTTTCTAACAAACAACAAGCCCCGGACGTGAAAGTCCGGGGCTGTCATCAGGATTTTGAAAATGGATCAGGTATTGCGGTCAAACTCCGCAAGCCGCTCTTCTGCTTCGGCCAGACGCGCGTCGACAGTGTCACAATTCGCTGACACATCGCCGATAACCGCCATGTCCTTGCAGCGCTCTTTTTCCTTCTTGTAGTCGCTGACCTCGTTGAAGATTTCAAAGCGCGCCAGAGCGATCGCCGTATTGTCTTCTGCGGTCATGAAGTCGAGCCAGCCGCGTCCACCGCGATTGTTGGCATTGCGGAAGGCCTGACGGGCGCCGGAACGATCTTCACGCTCATAGCGAGACTGTCCAACCAGAACCCAGGCGAGACCTGTATTTGCCAGGCCGCCTTTATCGATCGCCTTGATCAGGGCTTCCTCGGCTTCGGCCCAGTTCTGAAGCTCACTATAGGAACGGCCGAGACGCTCATACATCTTGCCGTCGGGTGCCATTTGCGCGGCCTGTTCAATCACCGGAATGGCACGATCAAACTCGCGCGCCACCTGGTACAGGTTGGCCAGAAGTTCCAGCCGTTGATAGGAACGGGAAATCCGACCGGCATTCATTTCCTTTTCAAGGATCTTCGCGGAAGCATATGGGACGTCGAACGTGTTGTAGAAGTTCACGATCCGCATCAACTCGTCTTCGGTCTGGAGCAGACCCGCAAGATACATGGCTTTCTGGACCTCAAACGCTTTTCGGTCTTCGCCAGCCTGGAAATATTCGCCAGCAATGGCTTGCCAGAGACGGATATCCGAAGGGTCACGTTCGAGCAGCAATTCAAGCAGTTCAGCCTTTTTCGCTTTATTACCTGTCTTGTCATACAAGAAGATGAGGAAGTCATAGACCGAACGGTCGGCGCCAGGGCCATCCGCTTCGAGCACGCGTTCCGCCCATGTCAGAGATTCCGGGAACCGGTCCAATTGCTGATACAGTACAGCGAGGGTCCAACTCTGGTTCCGGTCTGGAACACCGCCCTTTTCCATCCAAAGATTGAAATATTGCAGCGCTTTGGTTTTGTCGTCGCCAGACAGATAGATCTGGGAGATATTGTAATAGGTGGTCTTGAGCTCGGTTTCCGGAATGTAGCCACGATCAATCGCGGTCAGGAGATCCGCAACCGCACCTTCCAGGTCATCGGTCTGGATTTTGATCGCAGCGCCCAGACGCAAGGCGGCACCCTCTTCATAACAATTCAATTCCTGGGCCTTCAACGCCTGCAGCGCGACCAAGGCAGCCTGCGGATTATCGTTCACGATAAGCTCGGTTTCAGCCTTCAAATAGTTTTCCGCATTGGTTGAACTAAACTGTGTTTCTTCGCACGCCTGCGCGGCAGCTGATCCAACACCAATCGAAGCCATAATAGCAATCGATGCGACGCCTTTCATGATGTGCTTCATCATATTGTTTCACTCCTCTCCGCCACAGTTGGCGTTCCATTTCCTTTGAACCGGAAGTTTGCTCCGATTTCAAGCGCTTCAAACGATAAGTTGAAGCATTTTTCCCAGACTCTTTATCTCACCACACTCCTATTGTTTCAGCCGGAACTCAAGGGGGTAAACCACACCTGTCACAGTGACCGGCAGTCCATAACGAATTTGCGGCGCAAACTTGACCTTTCTGACCGATTTTTCGGCGGCTTTTTCAAACACACGGTCGCTGCATTCTGCCTGGACGTGGAAGGGCTCTCCCTGGGGTGAGACGCTCAAATGGACGTCGCAATTCCCTTCTATGCCATCCATAGCCGCTTTACGCGGATATTGCGGCACGGGCGGTGTGATGGGAAGCATGCCACGATCGATGATGGTCGACGCCCGCTTCGGCACGATCGGACCGAGTTCTGGCTCGCCATATTCCGCCGGGGCGGCCCCACCATAGGACCCGGACGGAAGCTTTGGATTTTCAACCGTCTTGACGAGGTCTGGAGGGCTGGGCGGCGGTGCCACGGGATCTTGTCTGGTGATCGGCTCCCGATCCGGTTTTTTGGGATCCTTGATTTCGATCGGCTTGAATTCCACAAGCTCATATTCTGGCAGCGCTTCCGCTTCCGGCGACTCAGCTGCGACCAGGTTCTGCATCGCCGTAAACAGGCCAAACGTGACGGCACCTGCCGGAATAGCGACGGCGAGAAAACGTTTAACGCGCGTGGCCGCGGATTCGGTTTCTGCTCTGTTGTGTTCTGCTTCGAACATCTTAGCCTCCCTATGTAATGATGTTACAATACGTAATCTTGTTACATTGTCAAGGCAAAAAGAGAGGGGACCATTTCTGGTCCCCTGCCCTCAATCAGATGTTTCTGGTTCTAGTCCGCCAATGTGAATTCGAGCGGATAGACCACATTTCGGCGCTCAGCAGCCTGACCCCGAATAATCTTGGGCGCAAATTCCACGCGGCTCACCGCGCGCTCCGCTTCACGCTTGAACACACGGTCTGAGCATTCCGCCTCAACATTGTAAGGCTTGCCGCGCGTGTCCACATCGAAGCGTACGTCGCAAGATCCTTCAATGCCCCGTTCGGCCGCTCGAGACGGATAGGTCGGAACGGGTGGACGGATCGGCTGCGCATCACGATCTGAAATCGCCACCGGGTCAATTGCCAGCGAGTTCAACCGGGTTGGCGGCAATTCGCTGGGCGGTGCGCCCTGGATGTTAGGCGTCGGCAGATCGATGTCATTCTTGCTCGCCGTCAGCTTCGGTGGCGGTGGCGGCTTGTCTGCATTGTTCAGCTTACGCGGTTTGCTGCGCGCTCGACGCGTCACATCTTCTTCCTGAGCCTCAGGTGTGATGCTTTCGAGATTGTATTCGCGCAGATTATCCGGCTCTTCAAAATCGGCAGAGATGAAGAAGCGCATCAGATGGAACAGCGCCAATGTCATGATGACTGCCAGCGGAATTCCGATCGCCATACGGGTTAAAGGATTTGCAAACATGGGCTTCTCCTAATTATTGACGACTGAAAGCGGTACACGCCCCAAGCCATCGACTTCGTTTACGACCTCCATGAGATCGATAAGCACCCCAGCCTGAGCCTCTGAATCTGCCTGAACCACCAGACGTCCCTTGGGATTGTCTTCGCGCAGTTCGCGGATACGGAAACCGACTTCCGACAAAGGAACCACTTGCTTGTTCATGTAGATCTCGCTGCTCGAATCGATCGCGATCAGGATACCGAGCGGGTTTTGTCGTTCCTTATTGTTCACTTCCAGTCGATCAATCTCGACGCCGGGTTCACGAATGAACTGCGCCGTGACGATGAAGAAGATGAGCAGAATAAAGACCACATCCAGCATCGGTGTGAGGTTGACATCATCTTCGGCGCTGCCGGCCGCTTCTCGTACTTTACGAGCCATGAATAACCCCCTCTAACCTGCGGAACGGACGATGTTCACCCGCTCCATTTGTGCGTCATAAGCGATATCACGCACCTCGATGATCGTTCCCGTGCGGGCCTGTGGGTGGGCCTGAATGATCAGGGCACTTTCAGGGTTTTCCGCACGCGCCCGTTCCATGCCACCGCGCACCGCTGAAATATCAGTGAGTTTGCGATTGACGCGGATCTGATCTGACTCGTCAATATAGACGATGATCGCGGGCGCTGGATTGCTTGGCGCATTGGTCTGTGGTGGTGGCGGCTCAGCTCCGAGCGCCTCTTCCTGAATGAAGGTCGAGGTCACGATAAAGAAGATGAGCAGGATGAAGACCACGTCGAGCATGGGAGTCAGATCGACCGCAGCTTCGTCACTTGGGCGACTTGCACGTCCTCTCATCAGCCAATCTCCATCTGGTCTTCGACCTTTTGCACCAAGCGGCGAACTTTCTTGTCCATTCCGGTTGCGAACGGAATGCCTGAAATAGACGCCACCATGCCGGCCATGGTTGGAATGGTCGCTTGTGACACGCCGCGCGACAGCGCTTTGGCGTCGGCGCCATCCGTGATCGCCATATTGTCGAACACGGTCACCATTCCGGTCACTGTACCGAGCAGTCCGAGCAGCGGCGCAAGCGCCACCATGGCTTTCGCAAATGAGACATTCGCTTGTGCCTTTTGTCGGACTTCAGAGACCAGTTTATCCTTGATCCAGTGCGCGATTTTGGACTTGCGGTCGGAGCGCGAACGCCACTCCGAAAGCGCCTCCTCTGCGACAGCAGCATGGGCAATGCGGAAGTAGAACAAGCGCTCCAGGATCAGGGCCCACATGATAAATGTGGCCCCCATAATCCATAGAAGCACTGGCCCGCCGCGAGCCAAAAACTCCTGAAGTTCGGTCATTCCCAACATATGTCTGGGCTCCCGATCTCAGAGGCGGCCTAAGCCGCCCCTCCACGTTCCGCGCGTTCGGCCACAAGACCAGCAGCTTGCTCGTCCAGGATCTGCTGGTTGCCGCGCGCCATGGCCGCAGCCAGAGCGTGAGTAAGCAGAAGTGGAATAGCCGCCACCAGACCAAGCACTGTGGTCATAAGCGCAACTGAAATACCGCCAGCCATCAGTTTCGGATCACCGGCACCGAAGTTTGTAATCGCGGTAAAGGTAATGATCATACCGATAACTGTACCGAGCAGACCCATAAGCGGGGCCACAGCGGCGAGCACTTTGACGATGTCATTATAGCGCTCGATTTTCGGCGATTCACGCAGGATCTGTTCGTCGAGCTTGAGCTCGAGGGTTTCCAGATCTGCATTCTTGTTGGTCTCATACGCTTCAAAGACGCGTGCAAGTGGGTTGCCGTCGCCAGCCTGCTTGGTTTTCGCAGTCGAACGAATAGCGTTGCCCATGAAGAACAGCGTGATGATTTTGAACAGCGCAACCGTCAGACCGATGACCAGCAGTGTCAAAACGATGTAACCAACGATACCACCCTGGTTGATGCGCTCGCCAAGGCCTGGCTTGTCGCCTTCGATCTTAAACAGCTCGCCGCGGTTCGGATCGAATGGAACAATCAGGGTCTGACCGGCATCCGCATTGATGACAGAGTTAAACGCGCTGCGGAAACGTCCGCCTGGCTGACGCTCAAGCTTCTCCAGGAAGAAGTCGCCATTACCGGCCCGTTCGATGGTGACAAAGCCAGCATCATTATTGGTTGCCGCGATGAAGGTACCGACGCGGGTCACTTCAACATCCTGAACGGACTCATCCGTGCCGCCCATGGAAACGGGCGAGCTGAAAGTCTTGACTTCAGACTGTGCGATCATTTCCTGCAGGATCGCCTTTGGCAGGCGGTCCAGTTCTTCGCGCGTTGGCAGAGCTGTCGCTTCAGCGACTTCTGACAAGGCTTCAAAACGGCCAGGATAATCGAAGCTGGCCAGGCTCTCGCGCATCAGCGGCTGAACCTCACCCACAACGGCGCGGAATTCACCGACCAATTGAGCAAAGTCGCCAGCTTGAAGATCAAGTTCAGCGGCCAGCGTGTCGATTTCGGCCTGATAGGCGTCGAACTGAGCGCTGAGGCGATTGCCGACAGCATTGGCTTGAGCCAGTTCGGAACTGGCTTGTGCCATCAGGTCTTCCTGCTCCGCGACGCGGGTCTGGAAGTCGCGCAGACGAGTCTGGCTCTCTTGCGACAT
The DNA here is from genome assembly GCA_039033355.1 of Pseudomonadota bacterium. Taxonomy (GTDB): domain Bacteria; phylum Pseudomonadota; class Alphaproteobacteria; order Caulobacterales; family Hyphomonadaceae; genus Henriciella. The sequence continues at coordinate 10,654 of JBCCCT010000043.1, forward strand.
TTCCGTACTGTCCTGCTGAACAAGGTCCAGGATGTCTCCAAGTGATGCCTGTGCCATGGCTGGCAGAGACGCGACCATTGAGGCGCCAGCAAAAGCTGCCGCGATCCCAATGGTTTTAAGTGATTTGGTGAACGTGTTCATGTGTTCTTTCCTCAACTCCATCGGGGCTTACTGAACAGCAAGCTTGGTTGCAGGCACGTACATGACGTCTTGTGTACGCTTGCCTTGAATGATTCGAATGGCTTTCTCGATTTCCGGCTTGTACCGGCCTTCGAGATCAACCCAGCTGCGCGTGTCGCGATCATAGCGTTTCGCGTATCGTCCGGTTGGATCCATATAAACCAGCGCAACACGACCGAAGAGCACCATGTCGACGGTGACCTGACTTCCGTCCACATCGATTGTTTCTTTCCAGGTGTCAGTCTTGCGGCCGACTTCCATCTCAGACGTGTAGGCATCCATGATCTGTCGATACCGCTCGGTGACAGAGATGTTCGGATCTGTCAGATACTCGCGCAGGCGCGCCACGCGATCCTTACGTTCGTCCAGTCGGAATGGCAGGTCAGCGTCGATGAACATGTCCAGGTCATCGATCAGCGTTTCCAGCATCGGGACGGTCTGAGAGGTGATCTCGTCCACGCGGGCGAGCTGATCGGTCAAGGACGCGATTTCGCGCTCCTGGCTTTCAACCGCGGCTTCTTGCTGACGCGCATAAAGCTCGGCAGCGGTTTTCCGCTGCAACAGGGTCCGGAATTCACCGACCATGTCTGAGCGCTCATCATCGAGCTGGTTGATTTGCTGCTGAACTTGTTCGGCGCGGCGTGTCGCCTGTTCGCCGGTCGCGATCGCGCGATCCAGTCCCTGAGCAACGGCAGGGGCGGTAAACCCGATCACTGTCGCTGCTAGAATGGCTCCGCGAGCCGGTGTCAGAACATTCTTCATGAAGTCTGCCTCTCACTCTCCAATTATAGCAATGCCGGGTGGCATCGCTGAAAACTCGTTCGTGTTCCGGCGACATGCCGAAACGATTATGGCTCGGGACAAACACACCCCGAAAAGTTTACAAAGGAACCGGGGCTTACACCCACCTCCTCCCAGTTTGTGACCTTGAGACTTTTCGTCTTTCTAATCTACGCAGCGTACGGGATTAACCGCAGGTCATCTTCGCATACCTTGTCACCTCTGCAAAAAGCTAAAGTGCTTGTCAAACTCTCATTCATAATTGAGGCAGTTGCAAGGCCTTTTTGAAATAATATTACATGCTGACGAAAAGGCAATGCATCTTCTGATTGGAGAACGAGCAGTCAATGCAATGAAAGGTGGCTGGGGTGCCAGGATTCGAACCTGGGAATGCCGATACCAAAAACCGGTGCCTTACCACTTGGCGACACCCCAACTGAGCGGCGGACATAACCAATCCGATTTCCGGTTGCAACACCCAAATCGTCGCGTTCGGATTGTTTGCTGCTTTTTTCGAATATGAGTGTCTCGATCAGACCGGTCTCACGCAAGATGTTCGAATAGATGTGATCTTTGTGTTTTGACAAACCGGATATTAACGCCCATATCGTTATCCGATAAGAAAAGATTTGGAGCCTTCCTCCTATGAAAACGTTTTTTGCCTCACTTGGCGGCGCTGTTATCGGGTCAATCGTTGGCCTGTTCCTGCTCTTTTTCATCGGCATCGCGATGATCCAGTTCGCGATCAGTGACGCGATCAGTTCTGCCTCGGGTCCAGCGACCGGGCAGGATGATGGCAATCCGATCGTCCTGACGGTCGACCTGCGCTATGGTTTGGCCGATCAGGCGCCAACCTCCGGACCTGAAGTTCTGTTCGGAAGTGGCACGGGTTTCATCGACTATATCACCAAGCTCGACGCAGCCGCGTCAGATGACCAGGTCAAGGGCGTCTATATTCGTGGCAGCGAGTTTGGTATCGGATCGGCGCGGGCTGAAGAGTATCGTGACGCGCTGAAAAAGCTGCAAGGTGAAGGCAAGTTTGTCATCACGCACAGCCAGGGCACATATGGCGGCGGCCCCTCCAGCTATCGCGCGATTGCGACTTCGGATGAAATCTGGATGCAGCCCGGCAGTGATCTGATCGCCAGCGGTCTGGCGCTCGAGACCCTGTTCATGAAGGGCCTGTTCGACAATATCTCCGTCACGCCGGAATTCGAGGCGCTGTACGAATACAAGAACGCTCCGAACACATATGAAGAAGAGACCTATACCGAGCCGCATCGCCTGGCGATGACGGATCTGGCCGAGTCGCTCTGGACTGTGTCGCTTGCTGATATCGCCGCTGACCGCGATATCTCCGTCTCGGAAGCGCAGACCGTGCTTGAATCCACCCCGCTCAGCGCGGAGCAATTGGTCGAGGTCAATTTCGTGACCAATCTCGGTTGGCCGGAGGATGCGTATGACGCCGCGCTGGCGCGCGCAGGTGAAGATGCGATCTCCATCGATCTCGATTCGTACACCGTGCCATCGGCGAAGTTTGATGCGCCTGTCATTGCAATTGTCGGTGGCCAGGGCCCGATCGTAAACGGCGATGCTGGCGGCAGTCTTCTGCAGGAAGGTAATGGCTTCGCTTCTGACACGATCGCGGCAGCGATTCTCGAAGCTGGCCGCGACGAAGATGTTCAGGCCATCGTCTTCCGCGTTGACAGCCCAGGCGGCTCACCGACCGCGTCTGATCAGATCTGGCGCGCAATTGAGCGCATTCAGGAAGAAGAGCAAAAACCGGTCATCGTCTCCATGGCATCGGTTGCCGCTTCCGGCGGCTATTATGTTTCCACGGGCGCTGACTGGATCTTGGCCAATCGCACGACGATCACTGGATCGATCGGCATCTTTGGTGGCAAGTTCGCCATTGAAGAGGGCCTGGCCCGTATCGGCGTGAACGCTGAATCGATCAAGATTGGCGGCACGTTTACCGGCGCCTTCACCACCACAGAAGCCTTTACCGACGAGCAGCGGACGATGATCCGGTCCTGGTTGGAACGAGGTTATGCCCGCTTTACCCAGCTGGTTAGCGAAGGCCGCGGCCTCTCGCTTGCTGAAGTGGACGAAGTCGCGCGCGGCCGGGTCTGGAGTGGCGAAGACGCGCTTCAGAATGGCCTGGTCGATGAATTGGGCGGACTGACCGCAGCGATCGCCAAAGCCAGAAGCCTGGCCGAAATCGAAGACGATGTGTCCGTTCGGGTGCAGACCTATCCGCAGGTCACGCCGGGTCTTGGTCTGTTCGGCGTTCAGAGCAGCGCTTCGGCAAGCGAGCTGAAAGCGATTGGTCAGCTGGCCGAACTGATCAATGATCCCGAAGTCCAGGCCCTGATCACGGAAGTCGAAGCCGCGCGCAGCAGCCGTATTCAGGCGCGCATGCCAAGCTTTACCGAACGCTGATCAAACCCAATCACTGCATAGAGGGCCTTTCGACCCCCCGTCGGAAGGCCTATTGCATGGGCACAGAGGCCCCGCGTCGCCTCACCGCATCGCCTTATCTCGGCACACGCCACATATGATAGGAAATCAGAGGGTCGAGCCCATGCCACATTCTATCAAAGACCGTTCGACGAAGTATCATACGCGCGATACTGCCGAAACGATGGATGATGTCCGACATGAAGTCGATCGGATCGATCGCCTGCTGGTTGAGCTATTGGTTGAACGGCAATCTTTCATGGACGCCGCAGCGCGCATCAAAGGCACGCGCAAATCCGTGCTCGACCGTCCCCGGATCGAAGACGTCGTGGCAAAAGTCAAAGCTGAAGCCGAAAAGCAAGGGCTCTCAACCGCCATCGCCGAACCGGTTTGGCGCACGCTGATTGATCGCTGCATTGCTTATGAGTTTGATTCGTTTGACCGTCTCAAGCCGGGTTTGGACAATTCATAGCTCGCCCGGGCACAGGCTTCGATCGTCTGCGCCAGACCATCCTTTAGATCAGATAGAACAGCCGCGGCTTCGATTCGCGACACGTCCGCATCCGATCTTCCGAGGGTTTCAACACCCGCACAGGCGTCTGCATACTCTTTGGCGCCGATACTGAGCGCGGCGCCCTTCAAGGCATGCGCAGCGTCAGCCCATTCCGTCTGGCTGAGTTCAGGATTCAACAATCGTCCCCAGGTCTCTGCCTGGTTGCGAAATATGTCGAGCACCTCATCAGCCAGATTGACGTCGCCGCCGGTCATATTGAGCAGGTGTTCCAGATCAATTTGCATGCTTCGCTCCGTACGGGTCATTTTTTGCAGAGAATCGCAGTTTGACGCAATTAGTTCGAACCTCGCCTCTTTTCGTTAAGACGATTCTGGTTTAATGTTATTCGATAAGTTTAGGGGTAAGTTATGATCGCTCTGCTCGTTGCCATTCAAAAGTTCACGGTCGCCATCATCCTGGCTTGGATGGGGTTCTCGGTTTCGCCAGACTCTGACGACAATCAGGATTCCATGGCTCCGGTTCCAAATAGCAGCTTCATCAGCACTTTCGCTGGCTGAAACTGACACTGGGCCTGGCGCCCGCAATCAGTCTATAGAAACGCAATGCCGTTGGGACTGTTCCTATATAAAACGATGACGACCATGATCGCGCCTTTCCTGGGCGCGATATTTCGTCGTCGCGCAAATTCCGGAAAAGAAGATGCAGCACGCATCCCGGAACGATTGGCGCAGCAATTGCCCGGTCGTCCTGATGGCGGTTTGATCTGGTTCCATGCTGCAAGCGTCGGTGAATCCCAGATCCTTCTGGAACTCGCGCGGCGGATGATCTCTGGCAAGACCCTCTCCGCCAGTTTGTTGTTCACCTGTCAGACCCAAACGGCGGCCCGTCTCGTGCAGGACGCCATTGCCTCCGATGACATTCTCAAAACAGTGACGTGTCTGCAGCAAATGGCGCCTGCGGATTCGCCGGGAATTTCGCGCCGCTTTCTGGACCACTGGACGCCTTCACTCGCGATTATCGCCGAGGGTGAAATCTGGCCGAACCTGACTCTTGAACTCGAAGCCCGGAACATTCCGGCAGCGTTGATCAATGCGCGGATGACGGAAAAAAGCATTCTTGGCTGGATGCGATGGCGCAAGACAGCGCGAAAGGTGTTTTCGAGCTTCGATCTTCTGGTTGCGGCCGACGTACAGACCAAGACCGGTTTGACGGAACTGGCGGACAAGCCGGTCATCTGTCCCGGCAATCTGAAATCGGCCCTCCCTGCCCCATCGGTCGATACAGATGAGCTTGAAACATTGCAGCAAGCCGTCGGCGAGAAGCCGGTCCTGCTCGCCGCGTCCACACATGCTGGTGAAGAAGCCATCGTGATTGATGCCTGGATGAAACTGGAGCCCCGCCCGTTTCTCATCATGGCGCCGCGCCACCCGGAACGCGGCGACGATGTCGATACGCTCTTGTCCATGACCAAAGCTGCAGTGTCGCGCCGATCTGAAAGTGATCCGATTACCAAGGAGACAGAGATCCTGCTCGCGGATACAATGGGCGAAATGGGATTGTGGTATCGCTTGTGTGACACAGTCTATCTTGGCGGCGGGCATGCGCCTGGCGTTGGCGGGCATAATCCCCTGGAAGCGTTGCAACTCGGAAAGCCGGTACTCACCGGGCCGAGTATTTTCAACTTCAAGGATCTGTCTCAACGTCTTTTACCGCTCCAGGGATTTTCGATCGTCCATGATGTCGATGAACTTGTAGCCGCCTATCCCGCCCTGCCCGTATCAGCCGAGATGGCGACAACCCTGAAAGCGGACTCACTCGGCCCAATGTCGAGCACGCTTGATGCGCTCGATCCAATCCTGGCCCGCGCGGATCTGATCTGATGAGAGAACCACGCTTCTGGTCTCGCGAGGTTGATCCCAAATCCCGTGAAGCTGCGCCTCTATTGCGCTTCCTGTTAACGCCCCTGGCCTGGGGATATGCAGAAGTCACGCGCCGGAAGATTCACGCCGCAGAATCGCTACGAGTCCCGGCCATCGTTATCTGTATCGGAAATCTGACAGCTGGCGGCGTCGGCAAAAGCCCGGTCGTGGCCGGATTACGCAAGCGAATCCAGGCCGTGCATGGCGTCCGGGTCGCAACCCTCAGCCGCGGGTATAAAGGGCGTCTGAAAGGCCCGCTGCAAGTTGATCCGGAAACCCATACTGCCGCCGATGTCGGAGACGAACCTTTGATGCTGGCCAATTCTGGTGAATCCTGGGTCGGCGCTGATCGCGCCGCGGCCGGTCAGGCCATGAGCGATGCCGGGGTTGAGGTCATCCTGATGGATGATGGTCACCAGAATCCAGGGCTGGCCAAGGACCTTTCAATCATCGTCGTCGATGCGCGCGCCGGATTCGGCAATGGCTATGTCATTCCAAAAGGCCCCTTGCGCGAGACCGTGACGGATGGGTTGGCACGTACGGATGCCATCATCGTTATGGGAGAAACAGGCGAGCCGTTTGTCCTGCATGATGCCGAACTCCCTCTCTATCGCGGCAAGATCACGCCGACCGAAACACCCGCGGTCGGACGATATGTTGCATTTGCCGGTATCGGACGCCCGGAAAAGTTTTTTGATACGCTGACGGAACTTGGCGTGGATCTTCGCGATTCTGTTCCGTTTCCGGATCACCACACGTTTTCTGGTCCGGATTTGAAATATCTCCGCCGTCTGGCCAAAGACCATGGCGCTCGTCTGATCACGACGGAAAAGGACTATGTGCGCCTGCCGGATGCGATGCGGGAGGATCTGGTCTATCTCCCCATAGAAGTGCAATTTGATCGAGAGACGGATCTCGACAATCTGCTTGCGGATGTGATCAAGGCCAAACGCCATGGCTAAACCAGAGCAACAATATATTCGTCCCAAGGACATTGATAATCGCTCGACCTTTGGTCAGCGCCTGATGTGGCGTATCGAGTCAGTGGCCTGGGATGTGATTTATTGGGCGCCAATGAAAGCGCTCGGGCCGGACCGGGCGTCCAACTTTCTCGGCTGGCTGATGAAAACCATCGCCCCGCTCTTTTCCCAGAACAAGACCGTGAAGCGCAACCTGCAGCTCGCCTTTCCGGATATGCCCGAGGCCGAGCGGGATCAGATCGCAAAAGACTCATGGGAAAGCGCGGGTCGCACGGCTGGGGAATTGCCGCATCTGCCAAAGATCGATCCCTATAACGGCGACCGGGTCGAAGTCGTCGGCGCCGAACATCTGGATGCCATCGAGGCCTCCGATAAAGGGGCGATCATCGCCACGGGTCATTTCGCCAATTGGGAAGTCATGGCTGCCGTGATTTGTCGGCGCCCGGTCGACTGCCTGATCACCTATCGCGCTCTGAACAACCCGCACATTGATCGCAAGCTGAACAAGCTGCGGCATGATTATGGGATTGGCGTCCTGACTCCCAAAGGCCTCGGCACGCGAGAATTGATGCGTGCGCTGAGCCAGGGGCGGAGCGCAGCTTTGATGAATGACCAGAAATTCAACCAGGGACTGGCCATTCCATTCTTCGGGCATGAGGCCATGACCGCACCAGGACCATCGCGCCTGGCTCTGAAATATGGCGTCCCAATCGTCAACATATCAACACGGCGAACCGGGCCGGCCCGGTTCAAGGTGACCGTCCACGAACCTTTTTATCCGGCGCAAACGGGTGACGAAGACGCAGACCTCAGGGCCTGTGTCGAACGGATCACCGCCTTTATCGAAGCAGAAGTCCGCGCCAATCCTGGCCAGTGGTTCTGGCAGCACAGGCGGTGGCCGAAAGAAGCCTGGCGCGATGCCGGCATCCTCTAATCCCTGTCCAAACCTGCGCCGCGCCCTATAGTCAGGGTGTATTTTTCAAGGAGCCGGTCATGCCGTCCATTTTTGAACTCATCTCGATCCTGGCGCTTGGGTTTTGCGCGGCCCTGGGCCTCGGCTCCCTGTTCGCGCCAAAGTGGGCTGCGGGGGTTGTCCGCCTGATCGCAGATCCAGATCCCGAAAAGCCCGGTGGGTTTTCGGAGTTCCGGGCGACGTATGGCGGATTGCTGCTTCTGATCCATCTCTCGGCCCTGATCATTCTAATGCAGGACAGCCTGGCGCTGACCTACAAGATCTTCGCCATCTTTCCGATTGCCATGGGTTGGCTTGGCGCCGGAATGGGGCGTCTTTTGTCCCTGTTGATGGACAAAGACGAAAATCGAGAGAATGGCCTCATTCCCGTTTGGATTCCCATGGAATTGGCCCTAGGGTTCGCCATCCTTGCTCCGGTTTTCGGATTGCAGGCGACATAGGAGATGATTGTATGACGGACCGTCGGGAGACGAACCGCAAGTCGAAACGCCGCAGACCGCCACGCCGCAATACCAATGTGGACCCGGACTGGAGTGATGGCGAGCGGATCGCGAAATATCTGGCGCGCGCCGGAATTGCCTCGCGACGAGAAGCCGAAGCGATGATTGAGCGCGGCGAGGTCCGCGTAAACGGGCGCAAACTGACCACCCCTGCTTTCAAAGTGACAGGTCGCGAGGACATTCGCGTCCATGGCAAGCGTGTTAAAGCGCATGAGCCGGTTCGCGTCTGGCGCTATCACAAGCCGGCTGGTCTGATCACAACGACGGCTGACCCCGAAGGGCGCCGGACCATTTTCGATGAATTGCCCAAAGCCCTGCCCCGGACCATCACCATTGGCCGGCTCGACCTGACGACAGAGGGCATCCTGTTGCTGACCAATGATGGCGGTCTGGCCCGAGCGATGGAATTGCCGAAGACGGGCTTTATTCGCCACTACCGCGCGCGGGCACATGGCGAGATAACGCAGGAACAGCTGGATACGTTGAAAGGCGGCATCACGCTTGACGACGGTACGCGCTATACGTCGATCGAAGCCGAGCTGGAGCGCGCCACCGGTTCGAACAATTGGATCAATGTCCGATTAACCGAAGGCAAGAACCGTGAAGTTCGCAAAGCCATGGAACACCTTGGTTTGCAGGTAAACCGGTTGATCCGCACCCAATACGGCCCGTTCGAACTGGCAGACTTGCGCCCCGGCGCGGTTGAGGAAATCCCGGCTGAGACCTTGCGCGAAACTCTGAAGGACGCGATTCCGGATCAGCATCTGCCGGTGGTCGAAGAAACCAGAGAGCGGCCGCGAAAAGGTCCCGTGGGGTCACGCCTTCACAGACGCAAACGTTGAGTTACCTTAACCCCTGAGGCGGTCATGAGATCCGCCCGGAGGAAATGCTGCGCTTTGGTCTGATCCAGGACCAAAAATTGCGAAAGGGAGCAAAGCCATGGGCTTTCAGAACGTCACCGAGACTTACCAGGAAGACGCACCACCAGGACCACCATCCAACCCGCCTATCTATAATCTGGAACCACCCGTCCCTCTGCATGATCCGGAAGTGTTTTCCCGCAATGGCGGATACACGTTCGATGCGTTCGAGAAAATGCGCCGTGAAGCGCCAATCATGTGGCACCCGGAAGACATGGCGCGAGGCTTCTGGGCCCTGACCTCTTATGA
>JBCCCT010000044.1:0-20107 GCA_039033355.1 Pseudomonadota bacterium
CGCCAAAGAAGGTTGCAAGCGCAAAAAACGTTTGTATATATCCGCCTCTCGAACCGCGCGCTCCCTTCGTCTATCGGTTAGGACGCCAGGTTTTCAACCTGGAAAGAGGGGTTCGATTCCCCTAGGGAGTGCCACTTTTCTCAGTCAATCTATGAACCGGCGCGTCGATCCCGCTCGACATCCGCAAATGTGCCGCCGACTTTGAACAGACTGTACCCCTCCGCGTCGATCATGTCCCGAACTTCAACATTCGTATCATCAGCGGTCCGGGCGCGCGTAAATCGCCATTCCTCGGCAGTGGTTTCAGGCGGAAATCCTTTTGATCTGGAAATCACCAAACGCCACAAGGGCACGGTTCTATGGACATGAAACAGGTATTCGAGCTCGTCTTGCATGATGCACATCCTTAATCATCTATACTCATGCTCTCAACGTTTGCGGCATGTCTTTATTTGCGTCTCAGAGTGCCTCTTTTACCACGCCAGATTGATTTTCTGTCCGTTCGCTGACCAAAGGCGCGTGACAGGGCGCGCCTGTAAGGTTAACAAAATGCGGAATTGGGGGTGGGCCCATGAGTAACGCGGCTGAACAGGTAGCGAAATTGAGTGCAGAGTCAGGTGTGCGCCTGATTGGTCGTGTCAAATGGTTTGATACGGTCAAGGGCTATGGGTTTGTAGTGCCCGAATCCGTTGAGGGCGTGATCCTGAATCAGGATGTGATGCTGCATGTCTCGTGCTTGCGGGCTTTCGGCGAAAGCGCCGCAGATGAAGGCGCCCGGATCGTTTGCGATATTGTCGAGCGCGAGCGCGGCTGGCAGGTCCTGAACATTATGGAAATGGATCGCCCGAAAGCCTCCGTGATGCGAGATCAGGGCGAAGCCATTGTTTATGAACGCGTTATCGTGAAGTGGTTCAATGCCGCGCAAGGCTTTGGCTTCGTCAATCGCCCGAATGATGCGGCCGACATATTTGTCCATATTTCAGTCCTGCGGAAAGCCGGGATCGACTCGCTGGAACCTGGCACAGAGCTCGACATTGTCGCTGGCCGTGGCCAAAAGGGCGAGAATGTCATTGTCGTGAAAAAATAGCCTCGGCCTGAGCCTGTTGCTTGCGACCTGCAATTCCCACAGCTAGACAAGAGCCATGAAACGGATTTTTCTTACGCTCATCGCCGGTTTCGCGGCGCTTTCCTGTCCGGCGCTTGCCGATCCGATGGAAGTCACTCCGCTCAGCATTGTCGGCGCCGATGCCACCCATGCTTTCACTGTTGAGGTCGCGGATGATCGCGATGAAATCAGCTTTGGTCTGATGGAGCGGGAAAGCCTCGATGCGGACAAAGGCATGTTGTTTGATTTCAACCCGCCGCGTGAACCTTCCATGTTCATGAAGAACACGCTGATTCCATTGGACATGTTATTCATCGCCGAGGATGGCAGCATTGAAATGATCGCGCGAAACACGGTGCCCGGATCGCTGCGCACGATATCGCCCGGCGTGCCGGTGCGCGCGGTACTGGAGATTAATGGCGGTCAGGCAGCGGAGCTCGGCATCCTGCCAGGCGACACGGTTCAGCATCCTCTGTTCGAGAATGTCGACGCCGAAACGCCGGCAGAATAGGCCAGAATGCGCGAAGAAGACCTGCCTGCACATCTGAATGTGCCGGACGGCTTTGCCATTTCAAGGTCCCGCGGCGCATTTTCGAACCATAATGGCCCCGTCTATGAGGCAAGCGGTGAGGGCGATGTCCGCAGCGGCCTTTTCGTCCTCGACCGCCATTGCAACAGTATGGGCTTTCTCCATGGCGGCATGGCCAGCGCCTTTGCGGACCGGTCTCTCGCCATGGCGGTCTGGGCTGAAACCGGACGCGCATCGGTGACGCTGAAACTCAGCCTGCACTTTCTTGAAACCGTGCGGCTGCACAATTGGCTGGAAGCGCACCCGCGGGTGATCAGCAATGCGCATGATCTGGTCCAGGTGACGGCGGATCTCTTGATTGATGGCAAGAAACTCGCCGCCCGCGCGGATGCGACATTCCGAACACTGCGAAGACCGAAAAAACAGGGTTGAAACCCGAAAAACCGACGTTATACCGGCAGGCCGGAGCGTGGCGCAGTCTGGTAGCGCATCTGGTTTGGGACCAGAGGGTCGTAGGTTCGAATCCTATCGCTCCGACCAGTTTCTTCTAACGGAGATGGTCTACATGGATGCCCGTATCTACAAGCCTGCGAAGACTGCCATGCAATCTGGCCGCGGCAAGACCAAGGATTGGGTGCTCGAATTCGTCTCCGGTGGTAATCGTTCCAGTGACCCGGTCATGGGCTGGACCAGCATTGATGACACAACCGGCCAGGTCCGGTTGCACTTTGAAAGCCGCGAGCAGGCGATTGCCTATGCCAAGCGCGAAGGCCTGACCTTCTCGGTGGAAGAGGCGCGCGATGTGAAGCGTCTGGTGAAATCCTATTCAGAGAATTTCGCCGCTGATCGCAAACAGCCCTGGACCCACTAAACGAAGCTTGGGCCGCCGCTGAAATTGCCCAGATTGGGCAAGGCCGCAGCGATCTCTGAATCATTCAATCCAAACCAGCGTCCAAGTGGTTCTGCGAATTGTTCTACAGACGTGGTCGGGATCAATCGACCGCTGCCAGCATCCTGATCGTGTCCGAGATCATAAGGCGGCATGTCGCCATAGATCTGACCACCCTGTACCGCATCGCCTATGACGAAATGGTGACTGCCCCAGCCATGATCTGTGCCATCGCCATTGATCGCCAGCGTGCGCCCGAAATCGGATGCTGTGAACAGGGTCACGTCAGAGCCGAGTCCAAGCTCCTGCATGGCTTGGTAGAAGGCCACGACCCCGCCATCGATTTCGTTTTGCAAGCCAGGCAGGTCATTGGCCTGATTGGAATGCGTGTCGAAGCCGCCAATGGCCACAAAGAAGACCTGACGATTGACCAGGAGCGCATCGCGAATGGCAATCGTATTGGCGACCGCCTGCAATTGCTGGCCAAGGAAGTTGCCTGGAAACTCCGTCGCAAAAGGCTGAATGGATTCAAAGGCTTCATTGAAGGTTTCGTTCGTGGTCAAGGCCGTGCGCATGGCATTGGCAATATCGCGATCGATCAGGTTTGAACTGTTAAAATCCATCGCCTCAAAGTGATCACGCAGCTTTTCATAGATCTCGGATTGTGTGCCGGAGCCATCATCGTTGGCGAAAAAGTTCAACGCATCGATCTCCGGCGCGCCGTCCAGTCCGATTTGATAGGGCCGGGCATCGGCGCCGGTCAGGAACAGCTCATTGCCGAGACTGGTAATGGTTGAAAACTCGCTGCTGCCTGGATTGGCGCCTGCCGCCAGCACGGCGTCGGCAAAGCGTCCGCCCCAGCCAAATTGCGCGCCTTCCGGCTGGCTCGACATCCAGGTTGACTGTTGGTCATTGTGCGAGAACAGGCGTTTCGGTTGTGGCGCAGAATCCTGTTCGAATTGCTGCTTTGTCAGCGGCTGAATGAGCGGGCCGACATTGCCGACAATCGCCGCATTTCCGGAGTCGAACAGGCCTTTAATGCCACTGAGTTCCTCTGGCAGGGCGAACTGCCTGGTGCCGAAAGATGCGGCATTGCTGGGATTCAGAGGCAGCAAACGCGCGCGGTCGCGTGTCGACCCGCCTTGCATGTTTGCGTATTGACTCATCAGTGAGGCGCGGATCTCGGCATAACGATCATAAGAGGCCTGGTCGTAAGGCAAGACCGTATCATGGCCGTCCAGCCCGCCGAGGAAGAACAGACAGACAATGGCTTTATAGCCTGATGTTTCTGCCGCACTGGCCTGGAAGGCGGCAAGTGAACTGCCGAGGCCGGCCAGCGTGGCGGCGCTAAGAGCGCTGGCGCCCGTGAGGAAGTTTCTGCGGTTCGGTTTCATACGGTCCTCCTAGCGCTGCACAGTGTAATCGGGTGAGGTCATCATCATCAAAACCCCGAGGGCTGACCGTAAATAGGGGCCGTTATAGTTCGGGTCATTGGGATCCTCGAGCGCGATATCCTCAAGGAAAGTGACGATGGTCGCCTTGGTCTCCGCGCTGGTCGTTCCGAAATTGAGCAAGAGATCGAGATGATCGACCAATGCTGTTGGATCGTCCGCTAGTAATAGCTCATTTGAATAATCCGGAATGAAGCTCGTGGCGGAAGGGTCTCCGGCATTGTTGGCGGCGAATGCGAAAATGAAATAGGTCATGAAATTCGCATAGTTCGAGATTGAATTGGCATTGACCAATTGCATCTCTGGCATGGTCAGGCCCGCTGCACCGGTTTCGGTGCCCGGTGCAACATAGCCTGGCCGGTAGAAGTTGAAGACCGATGGTGACTTGTAAGGCGCTTGTGCCAGACCACCGCCAAAAGTCGTGTTGTAGAGCGGGAATGTATGCTCCGGCGTCACCGTTCCGGCATCAAAGGCGCGGGCCCATTGCGTGAAGCGCAGGATCGGTTCCCTGATCTTGCCGAAATTGGCTTCAGTCCGGTTCGCGGGGTCGCGTGCATCCGGATCAAACAGCACAGCGGCAATCGTTGCCGACAGGTCGCCACGGCGGCCATCGCCGACAATTGTCCCGTTCGGCAGGGAGTATTCGCCGGCGGCGAACGCAGCTGAAACGCGCCCAATGTAATCGGGCTCCGGATGGCTGGTGACAAAACGCTGGATCAACTGCCGGGCCAGGAATGGCGCGGTGTTTGGATGATCAACCAGGGCATCGAGGGCAAGATCGATACTCTCTTCTGCCCCGGTGCCTGCCGGGATGGTCGTGCCGAGAAAGCTCTTTTCGAGTTCTGAATGCCATTCCGGATAGACTTCCATGGGGGTGTGCAGGGCATTCGGTGGCAGGTTTCTGAAATCAAACCAGAACTCTCCGCCAGAAAGGCTTAATCCTGTGAACACGCGAGCCAGACCTGTGACGTCGGTATTGTCATAGACTTCCACAGGAACGCCGCCTTGAGTGACGACATCGCCGTCTTGCTCAAGCTCTACCAATCCAATGGAAAAGAGCTGCATGACCTCACGGGCATAGTTTTCGTCGGGCATCCGACCCGTGGCGGGGTCGCCTTTGATATTCTGCAAATAGGTCAGGTACTCGCCCATTGCCGGCGAATAAGTGACCTCTTCCAGCAGGTCGCGATAATTGCCGAAGGCATTGCTGACCAGGATATCCTGATAGTGCGCGACTGTATTCGGCACTTCGAACAGGAAGTTTCCTTCAGCGCCTGAAATGACGACAATTTGCGACAAGGCAAACGCCATGCGCTGTCTCAGCTGATCATCGCCTTCAATCGCATTGATCCAGAACGAAAAGGTCGGTGTGTTGCGTTTCTCGTAGCTCAACTGACCGTCTGCATCGCGGGCGTCAGGCTCGGAAATTTCGGTTAGGACATAGTCGAGATTTAAGCTGGGGGACTTGTTGAACTCAGCCACAATCCACTCTGACGGCGATGTCCCGGTCAGCTGCGTGATATCGCTTGAGGTCGGTCCAAAAGTCGACTGCGACAGGAATTGAGCCGTCGATTCCGCCGTTTCAAACGCCGCGCTGGATGGCGGCGGAGGAGGTGGGGGTGGCGGCGGAGGCGGTGGAGGAGGCGGTGGAGACGTACCCGTGCCGCCAGGAAGAGAGCCGCCATTGCCGCTGCCACCGCCGCCACAAGCCGTAAGTCCCAGCACCAGCGCCAAAGCTGCGCTTTGCGCCATGAGGGTTATCTTGCGTGTCCGCATCCCTTCCTCCCTAGTACTCTTTGTGAGTGTCGCTTGAATTCTTTAACGAATTCGCATCGCTCACGTGAAGTTTCCGTCCCTGATATGACGAAGGTTTAACGCTTGTCGCGGGCGTCTCCGTCGGTATTTTTTATGAGATGCAATGAAATATCGCTTTGGATGCAGTCCAGCGGACATTTCCCGGCTTTTCCTTTTCGGCCATTCGCATTAAGGCAGGCGCTCAGACGGCCCCTTAGCTCAGCTGGATAGAGCACCCGCCTTCTAAGCGGACGGTCGCAGGTTCGAATCCTGCAGGGGTCGCCAGCCTTTCAGGTTGTGAATTCGGATGAATCACAAATTCCGGTGATTGATTTCCCAGCAGTTTTTCAAGCTGAGCCAGTCTGCGGTTGCTTGCATCTCGCTTTGTTGGCAGTTTGCAGTGGTTAATCGATTCCCAGCTAATCGTCGTGGAGGGGACCCGTGGCGCATGATGTCTTTCTAAGTTACCGCCGCACCGACCAGGCGCTGGCCCAGAAACTGGTGCAATCGCTCCAGGCTCAGGGGGTCAAGGTCTGGTGGGACCAGATGATTGAGGGCGGCGAGGATTGGCGCGAAGCGATCGTCGAGAATCTGACGTCCGCGCGATCTCTGGTCATTTTGTTCTCGGAAGAGTGCAATACGTCGAAACAACTCAAGAAAGAGCTCTCGATTGCTGATGGATTGGACAAGGAAGTCATTCCGGTTCTGATCGAGAATACCAAGCCGAAAGGGCATTATCTCTACGAATTGTCGGCGCGAAACTGGCTCCAGGTACACCCGAACCCGGAACAGAAAATGGGGGAGCTGGCGCAGCGCCTCGCGGCGGAGTTGCGGACCCCCAATACCAGTGGCCTGGGAACGAGCGTCACACCGCCAACGCCACCTATCACCCCGGAATCGCCAATCCCCGCCAAACCGGTTTCAATGCGGCCCGAGCCGAGCACACCACCGCTCGAGGCAGAGACCGTCGAAAAACTGATCGAGGCGAATCAGAAACTCGAAGCCAGCGCCAAGGACCGGCGCGATTTCATGCCGTTCAAATGGTACGAAATTCTAATCGGCTTGATTCTTGGCGGTCTGACCGCTCTGGGCGGCTATGATTTGGAAACCGGCGAGATCACGACCGGATCCGTGCCGCTCGACTTCCTGGGCATGACCTTCCTGTCGCTATTGATTATGGCCATGCTGATCTTCCCATTTCGGTATTATTTCAGGCGTCGCCGGGTTTGGCGGGCCATGCGCTACTACGCGATCAGCATCTTCATTCTGATCATCGCTGTCGGTGTCGTCATGGGCATTCATCCGGACATTATGGATGACACCATGGGGGCCGGTGAAAACCTCGCTGCGATGTTGTTTGGATCCATTATCATTTTCGGATTCATTGCCGGACTGACTTTCTGCACCTACGGCCTGATGCATTTCCAGCGGACACAGCGAGTCTTCAACCGTCACGTGGAAACGCTCTAGAACGTTTCACTAGAATTGATCACCCAAGCGCGGTCTTGATCATCGCCACCAGTGCGCCGGGCATGGTCGGCTTTTCGAGGATTTCGGCAAATCCCGCATCCAGCGCGCGCTGACGCAAGGATTCTGAGTAAAAGCCCGTGATCATGATGCCGGGCGTGTCATCTCGCTCAGCGCGCAGACGGCGCATCACTTCGAGTCCATCAATGCGTGGCATCTTATAGTCGATCAGCAGGCAATCACCGCCATGCGCCGCATTCGTCATCAGGAATTCGGTGCCACTTCGATACGTGTCGATATGATACCCACGCGCACGGAGCAGCATGGTCATGGCGCGGCGAACATTCTCATCATCCTCGACCAGGATCAACCGCGATGGCGCAGGCGGATCAGATGAAACAGAAGGCGAATGAGCGGCTGGCATATGGTCGGTCTAGGTCAGATTGGAGTTTTGGTCTCTAGGTAGTGTCCCGCATCTCAATCGACGCCAATCCCGGCAAGGAAGGCCAGGCGCAGCGCATTTGACAGGCTGTCTGCCTGCAGCTTTTCCATCATGTGTGCGCGATGTATCTCAACCGTACGGGGCGAGATCGACAGAGTTTGGGCTATGCCTTTATTGGTCTGGCCATCGACCAGGCATTCCAGGACTTCCATTTCTCTGGGGGTCAGGCTGGTCAGTTTCGCTTTGGCATCGCGGCTTCTCTTGTCGTCGGCGGATTGACTGTCGAGCGTCAAAAACGCGTTTTCAATCGCGCCGACCAGAGCCTGTTTCTCATAGGGCTTCTCCAGAAACTCCAGCGCGCCGCCTTTCATTGCTTCGACGGCGACGGGGACGTCGCCATGTCCTGTCAGAATAATCACGGGCATATTGATGCCGCGCAGATTCAAGGCGTTCTGAACCGCCAACCCATCCATGCCGGGCATGCGCACGTCCAGAAGGATGCAGCCTTCATGGTCTTCTGTGACCTGTTCCAGGAAACTGATCCCATCGGGATAAGTCTTCACCAGAAAGCCGGCATGGCGCAGCATGAAGCTTGCGGAGTGCCGGATGGCTTCATCATCATCGACCAGAAACACAGTGCGCTGAGTCATTGTCTCACGCTCCTTCAGCGATCCGAAGTGTAAATTGGAAAGCCGCGCCGCCTTTGTCGGAGGGCGCGTACTCGATCTTGGTGCCATGCGCATCCATAATGGTCTGGCAAATCGACAGGCCCAGCCCCATGCCCCCCGGCTTGGAACTGTTGAACGCATCAAATGGAGAGGCATCGCCGGTGCCAGAAAATCCGGGACCATTGTCTTCAATCGTGATCACCGCGAGCTCGTCTTTGATCACCGCGGAGATCCAGACTTGCGGATTGGTCGTGCCTTCAAGGGCTTCGATCGCATTGCGGACCAGGTTCACAATGACTTGCCGCAATTGAAGGCGATCCGCCAGGACGTCGGGAAAGTCATCCGGCAAGTGGGTGATCACCCGTGCCAACTGTCCTTCGAACCCGACCTTTGCCAGCGACACCGCATCTTCCATCACATCGCGCAGTTTGACGGGGCGCATGTCCAGCTCCCCGCGTGAAACATAGTCACGCAGGCGTCGGACAATCTGGCCGGCGCGGATCGATTGGGTCGCGGCCGCATCCAGCGCTTCCTGTATGAAGGCCAGCGTGTCGGCATCGGCGTTCTCCAGCAAGTCGCGCGCGGCTTCGAGATAGTTGGCGACAGCGGTCAGGGGCTGGTTCAGCTCATGTGCCATGGCGGACGCCATCGTCCCGACCGCGCTGAGGCGTGAAAAATTCGCCAGCTCGACCTGCATCTGGTTCAGGCGCAAGGCATTCGCCTGCTGCTCGGACATGTCGCGAATATAGCCAGTGAACAGGCGTTCGCCTTCAATCTCGGCCTCGCCAATCTTCAATTCAACCGGAATGGTGCGGCCATCCGACAGGCGCGCCTGAACGATCCGGCCAATGCCAATAATCTGTTTCTCACCGGTTTTCAGATAGGCATTGATGTAATTGTCATGATGCTTCTCATCGGCACCCGTCATCAACATGGAGACGTTCTTGCCGGCCACGTCGCTTGCCCTGTAGCCGAACAAACGCTCTGCCGCGGCGCTGAAGGCGAGCATCTTGCCACGCTCATCAATCACGATCATGGCGTCGGGGACCGAGGCCAGCACGCTGCGCATGAGGGGTTCCAGCGACTTGCGGTCAACCGGCCCCGAATTGCCCTGAAGAAGAGGTGTCTGACGCTCTGCCATCAGCCACCCTTTGTAATGGGCGTCAGCCATGGATCAATCCATCAGGAGAGCGACAGAGCGCCGCTTTTGAATCTGCCGGAATGCGGCGTGAAGTGCGATCATCAAGCCGACCAGAAACGCATAACAGCCCCAGCAATGGGCTTGCTCCAGCCAGTTGGAGCCGCCTTCCGTGATCAAAACCGTCTTGCCGGTGCACGTCGGTAAGGCCAGCACAGGGATCGCCCCGATATGCAGCCAGGTTTTAATGGCGCCAATCACCATTGTGGTCAGCCCCAGCAGAAAGTGTTGAACGGGTGTCATCGTGTCTGCTCCGTTATTTGGTCTGCCTGTTCTTCTAGTGAGTGCGGCGCGCCCGCACATAAGGGAAACCCCTTATTCTGAGCCTTTGCCACGAAAGCTATGCATCGCCTGAGCTGAAACCGCCTCGATTCTGGGGACTAGCGGAGGGCATGAATGCGATGACGCAATTAGACGGAACAATCCGGCGCGGAAACAATACGAGCATAATCGCGGTCGGCGCGCTCACCGGTCTTTTTCTCCTGTTCGCACTGCTTATGGGCAGCTTTGCGAAGGATGCAGGAATGGAATTCCAGGCCCTGACCTTCATGGGCCTGGCGGGCGCGTTTCTGGTTGGCACCGCGCTCTGGGCGGGCGGCTTGGTCGATCGTGATCCCTTTGATGAAAGCGAATATGAAAACACCCTGATCAAGTTTGGTGTCGCTGCTTCCATGTTCTGGGGCATTGCCGGACTTCTAGTTGGCGTGATCATCGCCTTGCAGCTGACCTGGCCAGCACTGTTCTATTTCCCTGAGCTTGGCTGGACCAATTTTGGTCGCTTGCGTCCCTTGCATACCAGTGCCGTGATCTTTGCCTTTGGCGGCAATGTCCTGCTGGCCACCAGCTTCTATGTCGTTCAACGCACCTGTCGGACGCGTCTGGCTGGCGGCATGTGGCCCTGGTTTGTCTTCTGGGGTTATCAGATCTTCATCGTTCTCGCCGCGACCGGCTATTTGATGGGAATTACCCAGTCCAAGGAATATGCCGAGCCGGAATGGTATGTCGACTTGTGGCTGACCCTGGTCTGGGTCGTCTATTTGCTCGTCTTCCTCGGGACGTTATGGAAGCGGAAAGAACCGCACATCTATGTCGCGAACTGGTTCTATCTGTCCTTCATCGTGACGATTGCAATGCTGCACATCGTCAACAATCTCTCCATTCCGGTGAGCCTGACCGGGTCCAAATCCGTGCAGGTCTTTGCCGGGGTTCAGGATGCGATGACGCAATGGTGGTATGGCCATAACGCGGTCGGATTCTTCCTGACCACAGGCTTCCTGGCCATCATGTATTATTTCATTCCGAAGCGGGTGAACCGGCCCGTCTATTCCTATCGCCTGTCCATTGTTCACTTCTGGTCCCTGATCTTCATCTATATCTGGGCCGGACCGCACCACTTGCATTACACCGCGTTGCCGCAATGGGCGCAGACGCTGGGCATGACATTCTCCATCATGCTCTGGATGCCGAGCTGGGGCGGTATGATCAATGGCGTCATGACCCTGTCGGGCGCCTGGGACAAGCTTCGCACGGATCCGGTGGTTCGGATGATGGTGGTCTCGCTGGCCTTCTATGGCATGGCGACGTTTGAGGGGCCGCTCATGTCGGTGCGCGCCGTCAACTCGCTGAGCCACTATACGGAATGGGGCATTGGCCACGTTCACTCTGGGGCGCTGGGATGGGTCGGCTATATCAGCTTCGGCGCGCTCTATTGCCTGGTGCCATGGCTCTATAAGAAGAAGGGCCTGTTCTCCAAGTCGCTGGTGGAATGGCACTTCTGGATCTCCACGATCGGCATCATTTTCTACATGATCTCCATGTGGTTTGCCGGGATTATGGAAGGCCTGATGTGGCGCGCCTATAATGATTACGGCTTCCTCGAATACAGCTTCGTGGAAACGGTCGAGGCCAAGCATATCAGCTATATCATTCGTATGGTTGGTGGCCTTCTCTACTTCGCCGGTGCGGCCATCATGTCCTACAACCTGATCCGCACAGCGCTCGGCCATGGAGAGGCTGAAGACCTCGAGCCGAGCGCCAATGACACTTACGCAAATCCAGAGCCGCGCGCTGCGTTGGCGCCAGCTGAATAGGGGATCGTCCGATGGGATTGATGAACAATCACGGCGTTCTGGAACGTCACTCGCTACTCCTGACAATCGGTATTCTGGTCGTCGTCTCGATCGGTGGAATCATCCAGATGGCACCGCTCATGTATATGGACAACACGATCGAGAAAGTGGACGGCATGCGTCCGTACACACCGCTCGAGCTCAAGGGGCGAGACATCTACATTCGTGAGGGCTGCTATGTCTGCCACAGCCAGATGGTGCGGCCATTGCGCGATGAAGTGGAGCGCTATGGTCATTACTCGCTGGCCGCAGAGAGCATGTATGACCACCCCTTCCAATGGGGCTCAAAGCGCACCGGTCCGGACCTGGCCCGGGTTGGCGGCAAGTATTCAGCAGAATGGCAAGTCGACCATTTGATCGATCCGCGCGCCTTGGTGCCGGAAAGCATCATGCCGCCTTATGCCTTCCTGATGGACAAGAAACTTCGCTATGACGGAATAGAAGACCGTTTGCGGACCGAACGTCTCGTTGGTGTGCCTTACTCAGACGAGATGATCGAGAATGCCAAGGGCCATATCCTCGCCCAGGCGGACCCGAATGATAAAGGCTTCGATTATTATGACAGCCTGATGGCCTTGTACGAGGCGGAAGCCGGTCGCGAGGGCACGGTCGAGGCCCGCGACTGGGATGGCAATCCGGACGAGATTACCGAAATGGATGCGCTTGTCGCTTATCTCCAGATGACCGGCACACTGGTCGATTTCTCGACGTATCAAGCCGACGATCTCAGCAATCGGCGATAGGGGGCAGACATGTACGAGACACTCGCAAGCTTCGCGCAAACAGGGGGACTGATCTACTTCGTTCTGATCTTCCTCGGTGCACTGACTTACGCCCTGTGGCCAAGAAATCAGGAAAAATTCGACGCCGCGGCGCGGCTTCCCCTGGATGATGGAGGTCCAATCAATGGCCAATGATATCAAAGACATTGACGATCATAGCGGCATTGAAACCACCGGCCATAGCTGGGACGGGATCAAGGAGCTGAACAATCCGCTGCCGCGCTGGTGGCTTTATATCTGGTACGGCACGATCATCTGGGCCGTGATCTACATGATCTTCATGCCGGCGATTCCGGCACTGCCTGGACTGGGCACGAATACGACCGGCATTCGCAATCATTCCGACCGGGATCTGGTGGCTGAAGCGGTTCAGGACCTCAAGGATGCGCGCGTGGTACAATCTGCGAGCTTGCTCGAAGCCTCTCTGGAAGAGATTGAAACCGATCGCGAACTGCAGCAATTCGCGCTCGCAATGGGCGAGAGCCTGTTCGGCGACAATTGTGCGACTTGTCATGGGGCAGGCGGCCGCGGGGCCGTCGGGTATCCGATCCTTGCCGACGATGTCTGGCTCTGGGACGGCACGCTGGATGGGATTGAATACACGTTGCGCCACGGGATCCGGCACGAAGGCGACCTCGATACCCGGTTCTCGCTGATGCCGTCTTTCGGCCGCGACGGCTTGATGACATCTGACCAGATTGATGGTTTGACCCATTATGTCCTGCGCCTGTCAGACCAGGATGCGGATGGCGCGCTCGCAGATGGTGTGGCTGATCTTTATCAACAGCAATGCGCAACCTGCCATGGCGTCAATGGTGAAGGCGACCGGATGCAAGGTGCTCCGAACCTGACCGACCGTGAATGGCTGTATGGCAGTGATGAAACGGCGATCTATAACACGATCTACAATGCCCGGAACTCTCATATGCCGGCCTGGCAGGACCGTCTCGACGATGCGTCGATCAAGGCGTTGGCCGTCTATGTCCACACACTTGGCGGGGGCGAATAGAGGCTCAGGTCATGGGACAGACCACGCTCAATATACATCCCTCAGCCGGGCAGGGCGGGCCAACCCCGCCGCCGCCCAAGGACCTTTATGCCAAACGCCAGCAAATCTATCCCAAGCTGGCGCATGGCAAATTCCGGTCTGTGAAATGGGCGGTGATGGCGGTCACTCTGGCGATCTATTATCTCTTGCCCTGGCTGCGTTGGGAGCGCGGTGAGGGCATTCCGGATCAAGCCGTTTTAGCGGATTTTGAGAGCGAGAAATTCTACTTCTTCTTCATCGAGATCTGGCCTCAGGATATTCACTTCCTTGCAGGCCTACTGATCTTATCCGCGCTGGGCCTGTTCCTGGTAACCTCTCTGCTGGGGCGGGTCTGGTGCGGATATACCTGTCCGCAAACCGTGTGGACGGATCTCTATATCTGGGTCGAGCGGGCCTTTGAAGGGGACCGCGCCGCGCGTATGCGTCTCGATCACGCCCCTTGGAGCTTCAACAAGGCCTGGCGCAAACTCGGCAAGCATCTCATCTGGATGGTCATCGCCTTCTGGACCGGTGGGGCGTTTATTCTTTATTGGCATGATGCGCCGACGGTCGCCCGCGGATGGTTCACAGGTGAGGCGCCGCTCTCGGCATACTGGTTTGCCGGCATCCTGACCATGACAACCTATTTCCTGGCTGGCTGGATGCGCGAACAAGTCTGTACCTATATGTGCCCATGGCCGCGCATTCAGGGCGCGTTGACGGATGAGCATGCGCTGAATGTGACCTATCGCTATGATCGCGGTGAACCGCGCGGGCCCAAGCGCAAATCTGAAAACTGGGACGAGCGGGGCGACTGTATCGATTGCGATCAATGCGTTCAGGTTTGCCCGGTCGGGATTGATATTCGCGATGGACAGCAATTGGAGTGTATCCATTGCGCGCTTTGCATCGATGCCTGTGATCAGTTGATGACCAAGATTGGTCGCCCAACAGGATTGATCGCTTACGATACCGACATTGCGGTCGCAGCGCGTGCGAACCATCAGACCCCGCCAAAGTACCGCGTTCTGCGGACCCGCACGATGTTATATGTCATCCTGATCACCGCGATTGCGGGGTTGATGATTTGGGGCCTCGCGACTCGCGCGACCATCGAGGCGAATGTGCTCAAAGACCGCTCGCCACCTTTTGTTCAGCTCTCCAGTGGAGACATCCAGAACGGCTATGCGTTGAAACTGGTCAACAAGCTGGCGGAACCGCGGACCATGATAGTCGAGATTTCAGGCCCCGAAGGTCTGTCTTTCTCAGTGATCGGGATCGAGCATGACGGCGTCGGCGCAATTGAATTACCCGTCGAGGCACATGGGGTTGACCGGTATCGTCTGCTCGTCACCGCGCCAGCCGGCGCGCCGCAGCGTCAGATCTCTATTTCCGTGCGCGACATCGAGACGGGCGAGACAGATATAAATCGCGCGTCTTTCAGAGGACCAAACTGATGTTGCAGACTGAAGCTCATGAACCTGCTCACGATACGACGCCTCGATTGAAGGGTTGGCACGTGCTGGTGATCCTGATGGCGTTTTTCGGCGTCATGTTCACTGTGAATGGCATTTTTCTGTTTCATGCGATCACGAGTTTTCCAGGCGAAGATGTGAAAAAGTCCTATGTCCAGGGCCTAAATTACAATGACACGCTGGCCGCGCGGGCGGCGCAAGCCGAACTCGGATGGTCGGCAGAAGCAGGGTGGCAGGACGATCAATTGATTTTCCGCCTGAGAGATGATCAGGGCATCGCACTGTCCAACATGTCTGTTATTGGTGAGATCCGGCGACATGCGACGCGCAGTGAAGATCGCGTGCTTGTATTCAATGCGTCGGGTGCAGGAGAATATGTTGTGCCGGACACACCTCTGGAGTCTGGACAATGGACTTTGCGGATCGATGTCTATGATCCACAAGCAGAGACGCTGCTGCTGAATGTCGAGAAGGAAATTCTGGTGCCATGACCGATGCCGTGCTTTCGCCTGGAACGGGTTGCCCGTCAGGTCTGGAACCTGCGGCGACGTCCGAGTTGGGTGATCTGTCGGCCTTTGTGCGGTCACAAAGCGGCCTATCGACCCTGACCCTCTCAATCCGCGGCGCGAAGTGCGGGGGGTGTATCTCCAAGATTGAGACCGCCATGCAGGCTCTGCCGGGGGTCGAAGACACGCGGATGAATCTCTCAAATGGCAAGCTTCGAGTCGCCTGGCGCGGACATAATCTTGCACCTTTGATCGGCACGCGATTGACCGAGCTGGGTTATGGTGTGTCAGCCTTCTCCGAAAACGAGTCCTCCAAAGCGCGCAAGTCGGAAGAGCGACAATTGCTGATCGCGATGGGCGTGGCGGCGTTCGCGCTTGCCAATATCATGCTTCTCTCCGTCTCGGTCTGGGGCGGCCATGGGGAGATGGGCGCGCAAACACGGACCGCCCTGCATGCGATATCGGGTCTGATCGCGTTTCCCGTGCTGCTGTTCAGCGGCCGTCATTTCTTTCAATCGGCCTGGTCGGTCCTGAAACATGGCCGCGCCAATATGGACGTTCCGATCTCACTTGCACTCGTGCTCGCCTTCGGGGTCAGCGTCTGGGAAACCGTGAATGATGGCGCCCACGCCTATTTCGATGCCAGCGTGATGCTGCTCTTCTTCCTGCTCATTGGGCGTTTTCTTGATGCCAGATTGCGACGGCAGGCCCATGCCGCGGCGCATGATCTTGCGGCTTTGCAAAACCGGTCTGTGACGCGCCGGTCTGCGACGGGCTTGCTTGAAAGCATCCGCGCGGATGACGTCCGCGAGGGCGATGAAATCATTCTCGCTGCAGGTGAACGCGCGGTGATCGACCTCAAGATATCAGACGGCAGGAGCAGCGTTGATGAAAGCCTGGTGACGGGAGAAAGTTTACCGCGTCTCGTTCAGGCCGGGGAAACGCTCTATGCGGGAACCATCAATCTTGATCAGCCAATGACCGGGCGAGCGCTCGGTGAAGCCTCGGACTCGCTGTTGTCCGAAATTGCCGGCCTGTTGGAAGCGGGTGAGCAGAAACGGGCGCGCTATCGCAAGATCGCGGACAAGGCGGTCTCGCTCTACGTGCCTTTTGTCCATGGCACCGCGGCTCTGACACTGATCGCCTGGCTGATGCTTGGGGCAAGCCCCCGAGAGGCCATTCTGGTCGCCGTCGCAACCTTGATCATCACATGTCCCTGTGCGCTCGCCTTGGCGGCGCCCGTGGCTCAGGTTGTGGCGTCGGGGCGCTTGTTTCGAAACGGCGTCTATTTGCGGTCGGGCGATGCCCTGGAACGCCTGGCTGAGATTGATCATGTTGTGTTCGACAAGACCGGGACTCTGACGCTCGGTACGCCGCACCTGATTTCAGAACACGGTCCGGAGCTGCCACTCGCGGCACGCCTGGCGCGCGCCAGTCGTCATCCTTTGTCACGTGCCATTGTCGCGGTTGCGGGTCCCGGTGCGATGGCGGAAGAGATTGAAGAACACCCGGGTCTTGGCGTTCAAGGTTTGATTGACGGCAAGCGCTATCGTCTGGGGTCGGCCGAGTGGGTTGGCGCGCCAAATCCG
Organism: Pseudomonadota bacterium; assembly: GCA_039033355.1. Taxonomy (GTDB): domain Bacteria; phylum Pseudomonadota; class Alphaproteobacteria; order Caulobacterales; family Hyphomonadaceae; genus Henriciella. The sequence goes on from JBCCCT010000044.1 coordinate 17,052, forward strand.
CCGAACGCGCAAGGACCGACACTCTGGTTTGCAGAAGACAAAGCGCCTCCCATCCAGTTCCGCTTCGAAGATCAGCTGCAAGACGACGCAAAAACGGCTCTGGGCAAATTTGAAAAGGCCGGAATCCCGGTCGAGATCCTGTCAGGCGACTCGGAGGCTGCTGTGTCACGCGCCGCCGAACAACTTGCCATCTCCACCTGGCAGGCGAAAGTCTCGCCGCAAGGTAAAGTTGATCGTCTGACGACCCTGAGGGATCAGGACAAGAAAGTGCTAATGGTCGGTGACGGTTTGAATGATGCTGGCGCCCTGGCGTTGGCCCATGCGTCACTGGCGCCGGGCGGAGCGATGGATGTGTCCCAATCGGCATCCGACGCCGTCTATGCGGGCGGTTTGAACGCGATCCCGTCCATTCTGAATGTGGCGCACCGCACTCGCTCGATCATGCTGCAGAATTTCGGACTTGCAGCGGCGTATAATTTGATCGCAGTGCCGATCGCCGTTACGGGCCATGTCACACCCCTGATCGCTGCGATTGCGATGTCGGCCTCTTCGTTGATCGTGACTCTGAACGCCTTGCGTATCAATCAAGGGAGTGCGTGATGACGATAATTGTCTATCTGATACCGGTTGCGCTCGGCTTGGGTCTGCTCGGGCTGATTGCCTTTCTCTGGTCGGTAAATTCCGGGCAGTATGAAGATCTCGATGGCGCCGCACATCGCATTCTGATGGATGACGACGCGCCGCTTTAGCGGAAATTCCGGATCTATCCCAACCACCCTAGGAATCCTCCTTATACGCGTCGAGCAGGGGCATTCCTAAGTTTGACTCAGGTCAATACTGCGAAAGGGTGAGCCATGTCTGTGACTGTAATGCTGGGCGGAAATATTGATGAGATCGATCCGTCAATCGAGACCGCAATCCATTTGACTCATCGGATGAAAACCACACTGACCGGTCTATGCGCCATGCCGGACCCTGCCAGTTCCGTCGTCTACATTACCGGCGCCGAAACCGTAATTATGGGCAGCGCGGCGATCCAGTCCCTGGCTGAGGCGCAAGAGAAACTCACGACTGAATTGAAGCAGACATTCGAACAGGAAGCGGCGAAGGCCGGGTCCTGGTTGAAAGCAGATTTTCACAAGGAAGTCGGGTCAATTGCCTCGCATGGTGCCGCTGCCGCGTCATTGGCAGATGCGCTGGTCTTGCCAAGGGCCGCGACAGATTCGGGTCATCCGCTCAATTCCGTTTTCGAACATGTATTGATGGAAGCAGGCCTGCCACTGGTGCTCGCCTCGAACCAGGTGAAAACCTCGGATACGTGTCTGATTGCCTGGGATGGCAGTCCGTTGACGGCCCGCACGGTGCGTCTGCACATGCCTTTGATCCGGTCTTACAAGAAAGTCGTGATCGTCCAGAATAACAAGAAGCTACGGCATCGCTGGTCGCATGTTTGTCAGTCCTCGAAAGATCGTCTCGTCGAATTGTTGCAGGAAGAGCGTCTCGATGTGTCTGTCGTGGACATCGAGGGCGCCGTCTCCGAAGGGATCATGGCGGCAAGCCGGGACCATGATGCATCACTCATCGTGATGGGTGCGTACGGTCATAACCGGATCGGCCAATTGCTGTTCGGAGGTACGACCAGCCGGATCTTGCATGATGAAAACGTGCCGACTTTGGCGCTCTGCCGCTAACGGTCTCATTGGTTCTCTCGCGCCCGATATGATATATCCGGGTGTGGGAGGACGTCGAACATGAAGTCAAGAACAGCCTCGATCGGGCTATCCGTCGGAATTGCTGGCCTTTTGGCGTCATGCATGCCGAGTGAATACGCCTATCTGAACACAAGCGCAGAGAAACATGAGACCTGGGTGGCCGCGTGCGATGGCGGTGAACCGGACCCGCTTGTGCGAGCCCGGTATTGTGACCTGGTTTCGAAGTCTGAATTTGTAACCGACAGCGATTATCTCTGGGCGTTGCAATCTGCGGGCAACGCCTATTACGAGCAGAGCGATTACGAGCAAGCCCTGACGCGCTATCAGCAAGCCGTCGACAATGGTGCTTCCGGCGACGCTTATGGCAATCTCGCCTATGCGCATGAAAAGCTCGGTAATTTTGAAACCGCCATCGAACTCTATCAGGTCGCGTTCCAGGAAACCAATGACGGGGAGTATATGCGTGAAGCCGGACTGCTCGACGAGGCGCTCCTGGCCGGGGCAGATTATGAGGTTTGGTTTAACGGCTTCTATTGCGGTACGGTAAAGTCCGATGAGGGCCTGCACAAACCCAGCGAAGTTTACATTCAAGTCGTGTCGCAGGACGTGGTCGGAGAAGGCGGGGTGTTTCACCTGCCATACCCTGACGAAACCTATAACAATGTCCGGGCCGGCTATAATTCAACCCGCGCGATTCAGGGGGGTGGGCAGCAAATCGTTTTTTATCCCGGGCCATTTGTCCCAGCGACCTTGTCTGTGGCTATGTGGGAATATGATAATGGTGGTCCGATGATCGACGCCGCCGTGGAGCTGGCGCCCGCTCTGATCGGCGCCCGCGGGGGAAGCGGAAAGCCAAACGTGATCACCAAAACCCGGGTTTCGTCTCCTCCGGGACAGCGGGTTCAGAATTCGAGCAGTCCCAGCGGTTTGATCGGCAGACTGACTGAAGGCCTCAAACAACGATTGGGAACGCATAATGATTTCATGGGGAGCGGCGAGGTGACCAATATCGTTGCGGCCGATTTGTACGAGACGGCGCACTTGAAGGAAAACGGTATTCCGCACCATTTTAAAACGCGCCACCGTGCGAATGGCTTTGATTGCACGGTGTATTTTCTGATCGGCGCAGAATCGCCCGCCAATGAAGAATACGAGCGACGGGTCATCGAATACATCGATGCAGCGATTGAAGACTAGACGAGGATGCTGGTGCCGCGAGGGAGAATTGAACTCCCGACCTCATCATTACCAATGATGCGCTCTACCACTGAGCTACCGCGGCCTTTTGTGTTGCCGGGGATTAGCTTAAGCATGACAAGATGAAAAGACCGTTTCTGGACAAAC
>JBCCCT010000045.1:0-19930 GCA_039033355.1 Pseudomonadota bacterium
GCTTCGAGATGCGCCAGCCAGTTAAGCGGATTGCGCGCCGGATCCGGACCCAGCGCCGCCCCGGCATCAGTGCCCAGCGCGCCGCGTGCCAGCGTCTTCAGGCGCCAGAGCCAACGTGACGCGATCGCGGGCTTGTCGTCTCGACGCTGACTATTGAGCAGGATGACATCCGGCGCCGCTGCCAATTGCGCGAAATCATGTGCCGACAGACCAATGCGTTCGTCCGGATCTGAGAGCCCGATATGCTTTCGAAACACGCGCGGCAGAAACGCGTCAGCCGCCGGTTGGGCCGGCCAGACATCCTCGTTCAACCCTGCCAGAATGATCCGGTCGGCCGTCTGCAGCCGCGCTTCGAGCGGTCCCCAGATGACCAGACGCGGATGGATCGCGCCTGTCGACACCGTCTGGAGCTGCATCTCGCCGTGCAGCAATTCATTCCACAAGCTCGGGACCTGAACTCCAAGCGGCGCGGTGAGATCCGTCAGATCGCGCAGCAGCGTGGTCAACGCGCTCCCGGCTTCTCCGGCCCAGGGATGCGGAGCATGCGCCACCGCCAGGGCAAGATCCGCGATTTGACGATACCACTCGCCGCCGGACAGAGGATGTTCGGGGTCCACCGGAAAGGCTTCAAGAATAGCGGTCAATTGATCGATCAGGTCGATGATCGCTGCCTTGCCTCGCTCGGATATTTTTCGACGATGCGATGGGTCGTCTTGCGGCAGATGAATGCGCGCGACGAGCGTGTCCCAGCTCTGCCAGGCGCGGGGACCGCGCAGGACGAACTTATCGAGCAATTCGACTGTTTCTTTTGGAAATTTGCTATTCGCGTGTCGCAAAACCGCCATCAACGCGACGGGATGTGACGGATCGAGCATCCATTCGGCGACCAGCAAAATCAGACTGCCGGGGTCGGTCTGGCTGAGGGGCCAACCGGCCGAAGGGGAAACATCGATCTGCCAGCGTTTCAGCATTGCGCTGACATGCCGAGCGAGGCCGGCATCTGGCGTCACCAGGGCTGCGGTCTGGCCGTCCTGTTCCAGGGTTTCGCGCATCAGGATCGCCGCCAGCAAGGCCTCCTGCGTATCATCTGCGGCATCGAGCACGGTCAGGCCATTAACCGCGTCGCGGACAAAGGCGGCCGAGTCCGCGCCGGGGCTGATCCTGGCCAGATTGGCGGTCCAGTCTGCCGTGCTTTGTGCTGGCGCGAGGGCCTGATGAATCAGACGACGACGGGCCACGCGCGAGACAGATTCAGTCAGGCCTGGCCAAGCCGCAACCTGATCCGGTGTCAGGCCCAGTTCCTTCAGCGTCCGGGCCAGCGTGAATTGTGGATGCGAGGGCGTTTCGGCGACCTGTTCCAGCGTCCGGGGCTCCAGATCCGTATCGAGTCCCGGCAGGACAATCAGACCGCTGGGCATCGTCATTGCAGCCTGCATTAACAAACGACTGGCGGGGGTTGCGCCAGTTGAACCGGCAATGATGACGGGCGCCGTCGGCGGCGAAGCCTGCCAATGTGCGGCCATGGCGCGGGCGGCTTCCAGGCGACGCACATAGGGGTCCATCTGCATCGTGCTTTGCAAATGCGTCGGCCATTGGCGGGTGATGATGTCGAGGAATTCCAGCGATTGCTGCCAGTGCCTCGCGAGTTGCGCATTTGGCACCAATTGGTCGAGGGCGCCCCAATCAATCTCGCCTGACAAGGCGGCCTGATCGAGCAATCGGGCCAGTTCGCGAGCCGCCGCGAGACAGGCCACGGCAGGCATGTGCCGGCCGGTATGCTCGAAATAACGCATCACCAGTTGCGTCAATTCTCCGATCCGCGCGGCCGGTGAAATGACCGGTGGCAAGTCCGCAAGGGCCGCCTCTGCGCTGGGCGGCGGCTCATCCGTTTCGAGATCACCGAGCGCGCGAATATTGGGCAGCAGGCACGCCTTGCCGCCCGCGACCTGATGCAGAGCAAAGCCGAGCGCGCGTTCCGATCGCCGGTTGGGGACATAGATCAGGGCATCCGCGAGCGCTTCCGGATGATCCTTCAGGCCGGTTTCCGCAGCCAGGGTCCGGGTCAGTTCAGCCAGAAAATTGGCGCCGGCAGGGATGGAATAGACCTTGGGTCCATCTGGGTCGAAAAGACCGTTCATGCGCCGTGGCACCTGAGCCAGAATTCGGCATCTTTCAAAGCCGCCGGATCGCCAACATGTAACCAGAACCGATCCAGCTTGTGTCCGAACATCCGGCCCTTGGGCAGGAGCTCATTCCAGATACGATTGGCCGAAAACGGTTCAATCGGCGCGGAATCATAAAGGCTCGGTTTCAAAATCCGCAGACCAGCATAAGCCCAGGGCGCGGTCGCCGCATCGCCGCGGCGCGTGAGCTGACCCGCCTCATCGCAAAAAAAGTCACCCGCACCCGGGAAGCCGAGGCAGCGTTTCGTATCCGCCAGCAGCAAAAGCTCGTCCATGCGTTCCAAATCGAAACTTGCAGCCAGTTCCCGGATCGGACCCGGCCCAGTGGGTTCCCAAAAGGCATCTGTATTGACCACCAGGATCGGATCATCGCCCAGCAAGGGGCGCGCCTTGGCGAGGCCGCCACCGGTTTCCAGCACTTGATCGCGCTCATCAGAGATGACGATTTGCAAATCCTGGCGGTCCTGCAAGTGGGTTTCGACCAGATCCGCGCACCAATGGACATTGACGACCACTTGTTTGACCCCGGCCAGAACCAGATTGTCGAGCAGGCGGTCAATCATGCTGCGCCCGGCCATGTCGATTAGCGGCTTGGCGGTGGCGTCGGTCAACGGCCGCATGCGTGTGCCGAGTCCAGCCGCCAGAACCATGGCGGTATGGGGCATTTCAATCATGATCCGGCCTCCAGAATGAATGGCGCTGTGTCAGCAATAAAGCCGCGCATGCCGGCCGCTGCGGGATGGTTGAGGTTGCGGGCCAGCATCATCAATTGCCGCGGCATGAAATCCTTATAGCGCGGTTTGCCATCGCGCTCGACCAGGCGAGCAAACACGCCGGCAATGCGCAACGCATTCAAGGTCCCGATCACAGCGAGCCGTTCCTGAAAGGCGGCTTCCTCCTTGCCGGTCGCGTCGAGATAGGCCCGGATCGCAGATGAGACCGCTGCGTCAGACACCGGGCGCCGTGCATCCTGTGTCAGCATGGCCATGTCCCAGGCGTCCCAGCCGAGCACCGCATCCTGAAAATCGAGCAGACCGATTCGGCCTTCCGGCAGCCAGAGCAGGTTTTCGGCATGATAGTCCCGCAATGTGAAGTCGCGCGGAAAGGCCATGGCCCGGGCAATGAGTTCGTCGCGCGCCTGCTGCCATTTCGCGCGATTGGCGTCTGTCATTTGCGCCCGCGCGTCGTGGACGTGGTACCAGTCTGCAAACAGGTCGGCATTGGCGCTGAGGGCGACCGCATCAAATTCCAGGATCGGCCAGCATTCGGCGCCCATGATCAGCGTATCTGGCTTGGGATGGCGATGTAGGGCGGCGAGATCCTGTGCGGCTCTCTCGTAAAGCGGCACTTCATCCATGCCTTGCTCGATCAGACGCGCGAACTCACGCTGATGACCAAAATCTTCCAGGATGGCGAGGCCAGCCGCGCTGTCATGGGCGTGCACATGCGGCGGGCGCAGGCCGGCCGTACGCAGATGATCGGCGATCAGGACAAAGGCATCGACGCGGCTTGAGGCGAGCCGCGTAACAGCATTCCAGCCCAATTGGATGCGGTCTTCAGGGCTCATCTCCGGCGTGCAGGGCTCATCTTCAACCGGCGGCGCGTCCATCAGGATTGCGGTGGCGCCATTCGGCCGGGTCAGCCGTGCATAGCGCCGGGTCGAGGCGTCCTGATCGAACCAGTGAATATCGACATTGCCCCACCCTGCCCCGGTCAGGAAGGCCGCGATCTGGTCGGCGCGTGGTGTATCAGAACTCATGCAGACGTGTTTGCCAGTCTTCGCCACAAGGTTCCAGTCGGGCGACGCGGATATCCCCAATCAATTCCAGGCTGAGATCCAGTCGCCAGGCCGGCAAATGCCCACCGGCGCGGTCTGGCCATTCGATCAGCGCGAGGCCAATTTGCGTTTCGTCCCAACCGAGTTCGAACACATCTTGCGGATCCTCCAGCCGGTAGAGATCGAAGTGGAAGATCGGGAAATTCGGGCCGTCATAAGTCTGAACCAGCGTATAGGTCGGGCTCGGCACCTCGGTAACCTCCCCTAACAGACTGGAAATCAGCGCGCGGGCAAACGTGGTCTTCCCGGCCCCTAATCCGCCCTGAAGCGCGATGACATCCCCTACCCGCACGATGGGCGCCAGGCGCTCTGCCAGCCGGGTCGTGGCGGCAAGGTCTGACAGCTCAAAGCGCATCGAGGCTGGCCTCAATGGCGGCCACCAGTTCCGTGGTCGGTTCGCATCCGACGGACAGGCGGACGAAGCCATCCGGCACATCATCGCCCCAGCGGGCGCGACGCTCCGCGCTGGTATGCACGCCGCCAAAACTGGTTGAGGCGAATATGGCCGGGCAATCATTGATGAAGGCTTCTGCCGTCGGTTCATCCGCGAAGGTCAGGCCGATCACGAAGCCGACACCCGGATATTTCACTGCCTCGATCGCGGCATGCGATTCGATCCGATCAAGAATCGCGACGGCATTGGCGCACATCCGCTCGAGCCGCATATCGAGTGTCATCAGGCCGCGATGCAACAGAAAGGCCGCGAACGGATCTGGAATGCTGCCAGAGACTTTGCGCCATTTGGCGACCTTGGCGAAAATCGCCGGATCCCGGGTCGCGACATGTCCGAACAGGCAGTCAGAATGGCCCGCCATCGCCTTGGTGTCGGAACTGACGACAATATCGGCGCCCAGATCGAGCGGCCGCTGCAAGAGCGGGGTCAGGGTCGTATTATCGACAACGACTTTCGCACCTCCAGACTTCGCAGCCTCGGCAATGGACCGAACGCTGCACAGATCCAGTCCCGGATTGGAGGGCGTTTCGCACCAGACCACGGCATATGGCGACAGATCGGTGGTGGCGAAGGCTTTGGTCGGAATGGCATCAAAGTGGATATCATGCGCGGCGAGGATCTCTTCCAGCATGACCCGGGTGACATAATACCCGTCGGACGGCACCAGAATGCGGTCGCCAGCTTTGGCGCTGACCATCAGGGCGGCCGTTATCGCCGCCATACCGGACGGAAAGGCGACGACAGAGGCCTCTTCGAGCGCCGCGATGGCGGCTTCTGCGGCTTCGACGGTCGGGTTGATGTCCCGGCCATACGTGTAGGGCGTGTTGGGGGTCCCGGCGAGCGCGTATTTGGCGGTCGTCACGATCGGCGGACTGATCGGTTCACCGTTTTCCAGCGAACCTGACCTTGCGTGAAGCATGGCAATAATGCGTTTGGCGTTTTCTTTCTCCATTCCGGGCTTGTGGCACAGAGTTTAAGAGGCGAAAAGAACCGGAAATATTGCCGCAGCGTCGTGGCTTGCAAAAAAGTGACGCATGCGTCATGAAAATGACAAATCGGGAGGGCAGAGGTCGTGGATCTCTCTAATGCTGAACGAGTGGTGATCATTGGCGGCGGTCAGGCGGCAGCGCAGGCCTGCGCCTCGCTGCGGCAATTCGGATTTGACGGCGCGATCACACTGATTGGCGACGAGCCCGCCCTGCCCTATCAGCGCCCGCCTCTGTCCAAGGCCTATATGAAAGGCGAGCTTGCGGAAGAGCGGCTCTATTTCAAACCTGCGGCCTGGTATGAGGATCAGAAGATCGACACCGTTCTGTCCGTCCGCGCGACGGGAATTGATCGCAGCGCCCGGACGGTGGCGCTCGAGCATGGTGGATCGGTTGACTATGATGCCTTGATCATCACGACGGGATCGCGCCCACGCGCCTTGCCTGTGGAAGGGTCAGATCTCGATGGCGTCTTTGACCTGCGCGACCTCGCCGATGTTGAGCGCATTCGCCCGCGCATGATGGCAGGTCAGAAGCTGGTCATTGTCGGTGCTGGCTATATCGGCCTGGAAGCTGCCGCGGTGGCGCGCCAGCTCGGGCTCGATGTGACGGTTCTGGAAATGGAAGATCGCGTCCTCGCGCGGGTGACCAGCCCGATCATGAGCGCCTTCTTTGAAACCGAGCATACGCGCCAGGGCGCGACGATTAAAACCGGGGCGCGTCTCGCCGCCTTGCGCGGGACAGAGGGCAAGGTCACCACCGCCATTCTCGCCGATGGCAGTGAACTGGCGGCAGATATTGTCCTCGTCGGCATCGGTATTTTGCCAAATGTTGAGCTCGCCGAAGCGGCTGGGATTGCCTGTTCGAATGGTATTCTGACCGATCGCGACGCGCGCACGAATGATCCGCGGGTCTTCGCGGCGGGCGATTGTGCCGCACGGCCACTGGTCCATTATGGGCGTCAGGGCCGGCTGGAAAGCGTGCACAATGCGATTGAGCAGGGCAAGCTCGCTGCCGCCGCCATCATGGGCAAACCGCGCCCGCCAGAGGATTGTCCCTGGTTCTGGTCGGACCAGTATGATCTGAAGCTGCAAATTGCTGGTCTGAGCCAGAATTATGATCAAACCGTCCTGCGCGGCGACCCGGACAGCCGCAAGTTCGCGGTCTTTTATTTGCAAAATGGCAAGCTGATTGCAGTAGATGCGGTCAATAGCCCGCCGGAATTTCTGGCATCCAAGAGATTGATAATGACAGGCGCGCGCCTTGCGCCGGAAACATTAAGCGATACATCCCAATCCATGAAAGAAATCGCGGCAAGCGCGGTATAAGGAGACAGCAAAGACATGGCGAAAATTACTTACGTCGATCACGAAGGCACAGAACGCGTCATCGAAGCCGCAAATGGCGAAAGCGTCATGGAAGCCGCGATCAAGAATTCCATTCCAGGCATTGATGCTGATTGCGGTGGCGCCTGCGCCTGCGCGACCTGCCACGTTTATGTCGACGAATCCTTTCTGGAAAAGACCGGCACCGCAGAAGACATGGAACAGTCCATGCTGGATTTCGCCGAGAATGTGCAATCAAACTCGCGTCTGTCTTGCCAGATCAGCGTCACTGACGACCTGGATGGGCTGAAAGTAACAACGCCGGAAAGCCAGCACTAAGGCGATCCAGAGTCTCTAAACGAACGCCCCGGCCCCATGGCGGGGGCGTTTTTGTGTGCGCTGACGTGGCGTGAGATCTTGGTCTGGGACGCAGACCGATTATCTGCAGGCCAAGACCTATTCCTCCCAGGGGTGCAAAATGACCAGCTATACTGAACTGCTCGCGGGCCTGACGCGGAACAGCGACCACACGATCGATGCGCATATTCCTGAAACCTGGATGCAGGGCCGGACGACTTATGGCGGCTTGACCGCGGCGCTCTCGTTTCAAGGCGCGCTTGAATTGGTCAGCGACATTCCGATTCGATCTGCTCAGGTGGCGTTCGTTGGTCCCGTCGGCGGCGACGTCACGATTCGACCCACTTTGCTGCGGCGGGGCAAGAATACCGCCTTTGTCAGCGTCGACATCACCTCGGAAACGGGGGTCGCAGCGCAATCAATCTTTGCTTTTGGTCTGGCGCGCGAGAGCAGCCTGCACTTTGACGACATGCCGATGCCAACAGTGCGGGCGCCAGAAGAAATTGACTCCTTTTTTGCCTCGGGCATGCCGCGTCCTGGCTTCACACAAAATTTCGACATGTTGCTGGCCACAGGCGGCCGACCGATTTCCGGGTCGGACGAAACGTCGATCGGCCTGTGGATGCGCCATCTCGATCCGAACACGCCGCAAGATGCGACCGCGATCCTGGCGATTGGCGATGCGCCGCCGCCTGCCGCCATGTCGATGCTGAAAACGCCATCCCGGATCAGTTCCATGACCTGGATGGCCGAGTTCATGACCGCTGATATTCAAACCGATCCGGACGGCTGGTATTTCGCGCAACACACCGCGCAGCTCGCAAAAAATGGCTATTCCAGTCAATCCATGCGCCTGTGGAACCGGCAGGGTGAGCCGATCCTGGTCGGCCGCCAGACGATTGCAGTCTTCGGCTGATCGCGTATCCCGGTGGTTCGGGAGGAGACGCGATGCAAACCGATACGATCGTGGCCGCCATCGATGCGGGCGGGACGAGCTTCAAATGCGCGCTGGTTGATGCGGCAGGCATGGTCCTGAAGGCATGGTCCGTTCCGACGACGCATCCTGACGAGACGCTGGGCGCATGTATCGCCACGTTCGAGTCAGCCATCGCCCGTCAATCGACAAAGCCGGTCGCCCTTGGCATTGCCAGCTTTGGGCCAGTGGAGATTGACCCGTCTTCGCCGCGCTATGGCACGATTACAGGCACCGCCAAGCCGGGCTGGGACGGCGTCCCGATTGGCCCGACGCTCAGCGCAGCGCTCAAGCTTCCATTTCACCTCGATACGGATGTGAATGCCGCATTGCTTGCGGAAATGCGTTGGGGGGCCGCCCGCGGGCTCGACAGCGCTGCGTACATGACCGTCGGAACCGGCATTGGGGTCGGACAGTTCCTGAATGGCGCGCTGGTCGGACGTCCCACGCATCCGGAGTTTGGCCATATCCGCGTTCAGCGACATGCAGCTGATCAGACGTTTGAGGGCACGTGTGCGCTGCATGGCGATTGTCTTGAGGGGCTTGCTTCGGCAACGGCGATGACCGCGCGCTGGGCCTCACCTGAGGACTTGCCGGAGGACCATATCGGGTGGGAGATTGAGGCGGACTATCTTGCCCAGGCCTGTCTCAACCTCGTGCTGGCGACGCGGGTGCAGCGTATCATTATTGGTGGCGGCCTGATGAATGCTCGGCATCTATTGGCGCGCATTCGTGAGCGCTTTGATGTTTTGATGGGGGCCTATTTGCCAGTCGTGGGCGCCGAAACGATTTACGCGCCCGAATTGGGCGCGCAAGCAGGGGTCCTGGGCGGCGCCGTATTGGCGCTCGACGCGATTAATTGACCAGGGCGGCCTTCAGGTCTTCCAGATAAGCCACTTGCTCTTCCAAAGCCGTGTTGCCATCCTTGCCTTCGGCCAGCAAAGCGCGGTGGGCTTCGTCATAGTCTTTCTGCACGCTTTCCACCGAGACGCTGTCGAGATTGACCGCTTCTTCTGCGAGAATGGTCAGACCGGCTGGTGTGACATCGGCAAATCCGCCACGCACAAACAGGCGCATTGTGGTTTCGCCATTGTCTTCGACCCGCACGACGCCGTTCTTCAGCGTCGTCATGAAAGGCGCATGATTCACCAGAACGCCGAATTCGCCATCGGATCCTGGCGCTATCACATGATCAACTTCGCCCGAAAACAATTCGCGGGCGGGAGAAACGAGTGAGAAGTGCAATTTGTCAGCCATGTTATTCAACTTTCGAAACCGGACATTCGTTTTGCGGCATTTCCATCAAAAGGTATATCCCGCGTTTGTCTTCTTCCTCGCCAAGCATGACATCGGAAGATACTTTTGTCTGTGTGAGAGTCGGGTCGCTCGAACACCGCATCAGGGTGGCTCGACCAAATCGATCTATGAACATGGAATCAGATGAGCGCAGGTTGCGTTCCATCCAGTTGACGAGTGCGGCGCGTTCGACAGTCTTATCATCGGACGCACCGTTCTCGCGACGATTGTATGCGCTGCCTTGTGTGATACAGGCCCCTTCAGTCTCAAATGAGACATTCCCGGCCAAGCTTGGCGTAGAGAGTTGCTTGCCTGCACAAGTTGCAGGTCCCGCACCAAGAAGAGGCGTCGTTGAGCAGGCCGCGAAAACGAGGCAAATCGCTACCAAACCAAGGTTTCGATGGTTCATGATCATGCCCTTACTCACGCGTCTCGAGCGTCCGATGGAACGAAAACTTGATCCTTAAGCGGCGTCAGCCAGCATTTTTTCAGCTTTGGCTTTCGCGTCTTCGATCGAGCCAACCATGTAGAAGGCTTGCTCTGGCAAGTGGTCATACTCGCCTTCGATCAGGCCTTTAAAGCCGGCAACCGTGTCTTCCAGTTTTACCTGAACACCTGGGGAGCCGGTAAAGACTTCAGCCACGTCGAACGGCTGTGACAGGAAGCGCTCAACCTTACGGGCGCGGGCCACGACGAGTTTGTCTTCTTCCGACAGTTCGTCCATGCCGAGGATCGCGATAATGTCTTGCAATTCCTTATAGCGCTGCAGGATTTCCTGAACGCCACGCGCGACTTCATAATGGTCCTGACCAACGATTAGCGGGTCCAGAATTCGCGAGGTGGAATCAAGCGGGTCCACAGCCGGGTAGATGCCTTTCTCCGAGATCGCACGGTTCAGAACCGTCGTCGCATCCAAGTGGGCGAACGAGGTCGCTGGCGCTGGGTCGGTCAAGTCATCCGCAGGCACGTAAACCGCTTGTACAGAGGTGATCGAGCCTTTGGTCGTGGTGGTAATCCGCTCTTGCAGGCCGCCCATGTCGGTGGCCAGTGTTGGCTGATAGCCCACAGCAGAGGGGATACGGCCCAGCAGCGCTGACACTTCCGAACCAGCCTGGGTGAAGCGGAAGATATTGTCGACGAAGAACAGAACGTCCTTGCCTTCAACATCGCGGAAATACTCAGCTTGGGCGAGACCGGTCAGGGCCACACGCGCACGGGCGCCGGGAGGCTCGTTCATCTGGCCATAGACCAGCGTCGCGCGGCTTTCTCCTTCGAGATCGATCACGTTGGCGTCCTGCATCTCGTAATAGAGATCGTTGCCTTCACGTGTCCGCTCGCCAACGCCCGCAAACACGGAATAGCCGCCGAACAGTTTCGCGATATTGTTGATCAGTTCCTGAATGAGAACCGTCTTGCCAACACCGGCACCGCCGAACAGACCAATCTTACCACCCTTGGTGTAAGGGCAGAGCAGGTCGATCACTTTAATCCCGGTGACCAGAACCTCAGCTTCGGTTGACTGGTCAACAAAGTCGGGGGCAGGGGCGTGGATCGGGGCGCGCAGGTCGGTTTCAACCGGGCCGCGCTCATCAATCGGCTCACCGACAACATTCATGATGCGGCCAAGTGTGGCTGGGCCGACTGGTACTTTAATCGGCTCACCCATGTCGGCGACGGCCTGTCCGCGGACAAGGCCTTCAGTCGAGTCCATGGCGATTGTGCGAACCGCATTCTCGCCAAGGTGCTGAGCGACCTCAAGCACGAGGCGGTTGCCATTATTTTCACATTCCAGGGCGTTGAGAATGTCGGGAAGGGCGCCGTCGAACTCTACGTCGACAACCGCGCCGATAACCTGGCTCACGCGGCCAGTTGCTTTAGAAAGGTCCATCGAGGCGTCTCCTTAGGAGCGGGTTTATAGTTTTAAATCGGGTGAGGGTGTGCGGCATGGAATGCGTCATTTAGAGCGCCTCCGCACCAGAGATGATCTCGATCAGCTCTTTTGTAATCTGGGCCTGACGCGCGCGGTTATATTGTAGCGACAATGAGTCAATCATATCACCAGCATTCCGCGTCGCATTATCCATGGCCGTCATTGACGCGGCTTGCTCTCCAGCGGCATTTTCCAGCATCGCCGAAAGGATCTGCGTGTTCAGATAGCGCGGCAGCAAAGCTTCGAGAATTTCGGGCTCTGATGGCTCATAGGCATAGATGGCGCCGCCAAGATCGATTGTCTCAGCATCATCCGGCGCTTCGGCCGGGATCAGCTGCTTGGCGACCGGGGTCTGGGTCAGAACATTCTTGAATTCTGAGAAGATCAGCGTCGCAACGTCAAACTCGCCATTCTCGAAGCGCTGGGTCAGGTCGTGACCGAGGCCAATCGCGAAGGGCGTGAACTTGTCCTTGGCTTCCGACAGGTCGACATGATCGATAAACATGTCCGCATAAGCGTTTTTCAGAACTTCGCGGCCTTTTTTGCCGACCGTGATGATTTTCACAGTCTTGCCGTCGGCTTTCAGTTCTTCAATCTTCAGGCGCGCGGCTTTGGCCGTGTTGGCATTGAAGCCCCCGCACAGGCCGCGTTCCGCCGTCATGACGACCAGTAGATGTACTTTGTCATCGCCGGAGCCAGCCAGCAGTTTTGGACCGCCAGACCCATCGCCCATGGACGCGGTCAGATTGGCGACCACATTGGCCATGCGGGTGGCATAAGGCTTGGACGCCTCGGCCGCTTCCTGCGCCCGGCGCAGTTTCGCCGCGGCGACCATTTGCTTCGCCTTGGTGATCTTCTGTGTGGATTTCACACTTCCGATCCGGTTTTTGAGTTCCTTAAGGCCAGACATCGGGTCAGTGGCTCCTGATCGTGCGGTTCAACTTACCCGAAGGTCTTTCCAAAGGCTTCCAGCGCATCCTTGATGCCGCTTTCAACGCCTTCAGACAGGGCTTTCTCGTCACGGATCTGTTTGAGCAGGTCTTTCTTGTCATTGCGCAGGAAAGACAGAAGCTCAGCTTCGTAACGGGTCACGTCCTTGGTCGCGACCTCGTCGAGATAGCCACGTGTACCGGCATAGATCACACAGACCTGCTCTTCCATGAGAAGCGGGCTGTACTGCGGCTGCTTGAGCAGCTCGGTCAGGCGCTCACCACGGTTGAGAAGCTGCTGCGTTGCTGCATCCAGGTCAGAGCCGAACTTCGCAAAGGCCGCCATTTCGCGGTACTGCGCGAGCTCACCCTTCATCGAGCCAGCCACTTTCTTCATCGCTTTCGTTTGAGCTGCAGAGCCCACACGAGACACTGAAAGACCCACGTTCACCGCAGGACGGATGCCCTGATAGAAGAGGTCGGTTTCGAGGAAGATCTGACCGTCGGTAATCGAAATCACGTTGGTCGGAATATAGGCCGAAACGTCGTTCGCTTGCGTTTCAATGATCGGCAGAGCGGTCAGAGAGCCAGCGCCATTGTCTTCATTCATTTTCGCCGCGCGCTCGAGCAGGCGGGAGTGAAGATAGAAAACGTCACCTGGGTAGGCTTCGCGACCTGGTGGGCGGCGCAGCAGCAGGGACATTTGGCGATACGCCACAGCTTGCTTGGACAAGTCATCATAGATGATCAGCGCGTGCATGCCATTGTCGCGGAAATATTCCCCGATCGTACAACCAGTGAACGGGGCGAGATACTGAAGCGGGGCCGGCTCAGACGCGGTCGCAGACACAACAACAGTGTAATCCAGAGCGCCGCGCTCTTCGAGCGTCTTCACAACCTGCGCAACCGTTGAACGCTTCTGGCCAACCGCAACGTAGATACAGAACAGCTTCTCGCTATCGTCTTTCGCGGCAGCGTTGGTTTCTCTCTGGTTCAGGATGGTGTCGACGCAGACAGCCGTCTTACCGGTCTGACGGTCACCAATCACCAGCTCACGCTGGCCACGACCAACCGGGATCATGCCGTCAATGGCCTTGATGCCGGTCATCATGGGCTCGTGCACAGATTTACGTGGGATGATGCCTGGGGCTTTCACGTCCACACGGTTCCGGCTGGCAACGTCTTCGATCGGGCCTTTGCCGTCGATCGGGTTGCCAAGCGGGTCGACCACGCGGCCGAGCAGGCCTTTACCAACAGGCGCCGCCACAATCTCGTCGAGGCGCTTAACGGTGTCGCCTTCCTTAATGCCGCGGTCATCACCAAAGATAACCACACCGACATTGTCGCTTTCGAGGTTCAGCGCCATGCCTTTAATGCCGCCGTCAAACTCGACCATCTCACCGGCCTGAACATTGTCGAGGCCATAGACGCGGGCAATCCCGTCGCCCACTGAGAGAACCTGACCGACGTCGGAGACTTCAGCCTCGACGCCAAAATTTTCGATCTGCGACTTAAGAATGCCGGAGATTTCTGCTGCGCTAATAGACATGAGGCGTCTTACGCTCCCTTCATGGCGGTGTTCATACGATCCAGTTTGGCGGCGACACTGGCATCGATCAGAGTTGATCCGATACGCAGCTGAATGCCACCGACGAGGGCCGGGTCGACCTCCGTCTCTAATTCAACGTCGCTGCCGACCGCCTTGGCGAGCACTTGCTCAAGCCGGGCGCGCTGGTCAGCGCTCATATCACTTGCGGTTCGGGCAACGGCACGTTTCACGCCGCGCTCTTTCGCGTAGAGTTCGTCAAAATGCTTTGCCGCGCCCACCAAGTCACCGGCACGGCCGTTTTGCGCCATCGTGCCGATAAAGCCGGTGGCCGTCTTGGACAGGCCCGCTTTTTCTGCGACGGCGACCAAAGCTTTTACCTTGTCCTCACGCGCGAAAGCCGGGCTTTCGAGCAGGCGGGTCAGGTCTTCGCTGTCCGCGGCGAGGGATTCGACGGTTTTCAGGTCACCAGCAATCGCTGCCAGCTCCCCTTTTTCTTTTGCGAGATCAAACAGCGCGCCGGCATAGCGCCGGGCGGCTTCACTGGCAGTGGTTGCGGATGCTGCGGCCAAGGCGTCGTCCGTTAGCTGTAGGGCAAGAGCGCCCCGGGTCTGAACCAATAGGAATCAGGGTGTGGTGACACCCAAGTCCTGAAACTTGTGCGGGCACCTAGCACCTTGTTTGGACACTGACAACACATCGGATCAGCCCAGCCTGCGACCGAATCGCGCGGTCGCAGGGTCAATGCCGTTCGGACCGAGTTGCGCCAGCGTTTGAGTTCTGCGACTTTGCCGCCATGCCGAAGCCGTTTCCAGACGCCTATACCCATAATCACACGGTTCCCGAGCCGGGTCGGGTTTCGTTCGACTGCTCGCAGGATATCGAGATTTGGCCCTGGCTGGCGCTGAACCCGATTCATCCGATTCTGGTGCAGACGATCAATTTCTGGGGTTCAGTGGAGTGCGGCGAAACGCTTGGCACATTCGACCCGGAAAAATGGAGCGCGCTCACGCATTGCGAGTGGACTTGTGGGGCGCCTGGTGTCGGGCGCCCCGTTCGCGGCACGTACGAAACCCTGCAACAAGGCGAGAAACAGCGGTATCAGATGAGGTTCTATGACCTGGCTGACGCACAGGTGGTGCGGATAAGCGGGGTCGGGGTGGTGTTCCGGACGCGGAATTTTTAAGGCTGGCGCGAAGACACCAAGGAGAAATTCAGGAAGCCGGACACGAGCGATTTCATCTACGCGCCGGCGGCGGCGGTCGGCGTTGCCACGCAGAAAGAGCGTTTCCTGGCGCCGCTCCGACAGGAGGACGGTATCCGGACGACAGGTCTGATCACCAAGGAAAACGGACTGCGCCCTGCACATCCTCACATAGGCGGCTCAGGCGACCATGTGAACTCCACCCATATGGGCGAGGTCGGGCGGCAATTTGCGGAGTTGCTGATGGGAGAACGGTTGATCAATCGCAGCGGGGAGATGAGCTTCCTGCATTATGTCGAGCTTGGGCGACCGTTTGAGGTGGAATTGATGGCTTACAGTGAACGCGATTGCGCGATGTCTGTATTGTTGCGGCAGCAGGATCGGGATTGCACGAAGATCGACATGCAATTTGAGCTCGCCCAGCACACCGCATCCTCGAACGCCTCATCCTGAGCCTGTTGAAGGACGAGGCGGCGCTTCCCGGAAGCCCGGCCCACGTTCCTTCGACAGGCTCAGGATGAGGACCTTAGAGATCCGGTTCGTGTGAGCATCAGCCCATTGGCGTATGCGCTCCGGCCTCAAACTCTTCTGCCAGTTTGAATTTCCGAATTTTCCCGGATCCGGTCAGCGGCCATTCCGAGACCTGAACCCAATAGGCCGGCGTCTTTTGCGGCGACAGACGTTCGCGGACAAAGGCCTTTAGCTCATCGGGTGAGAAGGTGTGATCGGACTCGCTGCGAATGAAGCAGGCGACTTGCTCGCCCCATTTCTCATCCGGCACGCCGACCACAGCCACTTCATCAATCGCGTCATGTTCGAGCATCGCATTCTCGATCTCGGCCGGGAACAGGTTCTCGCCGCCGCGAATGATCATCTCTTTGACGCGGCCGGTAATCTTGACATAGCCGCGCGCATCCATGGTGCCGAGATCACCTGTGTGGAGCCACCCCTCCGTGTCGATGGTCGCCGCGGTGGCCTCCGGATTGTCATTATATCCGAGCATGACGCTATAGGCGCGGGCGCAAATCTCGCCCTGATCGCCAATCGGCAGAACGGAATTGGATTGCGGGTCGCGGATCGAGATTTCGGTATAGGCGACCGGTTGGCCAATCGTTTGCGTCAGATCTTCTTCTGTATCGGCATGCCAGGCCTGGGTCAAAACCGGCGAGGTTTCGGTCTGGCCATAAACGATCTGAATGGGCGCGCCGAGGGTTTCGAGCGCATCGCGGCAAAGCTGCGGCGGCACCATCGATCCGCCCGACATGATCCGTTCTACCGAGGAGACATCGCGGCCAGACTGGCGCACCTCGTGAATCAGCGCGACCAGCATGGTCGGTACGCCGAGCACAAATCGGGTTTTCTCGCGCTCGATGACCCGAACAATCATAGCGGGGTCAAACATGGGCGCCAGCAGCATCGTCCCACCCGTGCCAAAGCCGCCCAGAACCAGGATGGCGCAGCCTGTGGTGTGGAAAAGCGGCATATTGTGCACGAAGGCGTCGCCCGGCATGACCCCGGCCTGGTTCATCGTGTCGACGCCATTGCGGACCAGGCCATTATGGTGGAGCAGTGCGCCTTTCGGGAAACCGGTTGTGCCGGACGTGTATTGAATTTGCACTGGGTCGTCCGGCTTGGGCGTTCGCACTTCACCGACCTCTTCTCCAGCGTACAGAGCCGCATGATCGGTCAGGAGAATGCGATGCTTGATGGCCGGGATTTCGTCACAGACCGAGTCGGCAATGTCCTGCATCGGATTGCCGCGAAAGTCGGCGACGTAATAGATCGCTTCCGACCGCGACTGTTCGAGCACATATTTCAGTTCGCGCTTTTGATAAGCCGGGTTTACTGTGACCAGGATCACACCTGCCAGGCCGCAAGCGAGTTCGAGCAGCACCCATTCCGGAACATTATTGGCGTAAACGGCGATCCGCGCGCCTTCGGCATGGCGGCTGGCCAGCGCCCGGGCCAGCCGCTCGGAATCCTTCAGGATTTCCGCATAAGTCCAGGTGCGTCCGATCGCGCCCTCATAATCGAGCTCTTTCAACGCCATTGCGTCTGGCGCTTTGGCGACGGAGGCGCGCAACATGTCGCCTATCGTCATGGGCGCCGGTTCCGCGCCACCCTGGGCTGGAAAATAGGACTCTGTGAGTTCGACTTTATACATGTTCTTGCCTCCCGATGTCTGACTATTGTTCGACAAATGCGATCAGGCAATCCCATGCAAATTCGCGTCGCGCGACGTCATTCGAGGTGTACTTAGTTTCTATATAAATGTGAAAAAAGATTGCAAAGCAGTAAAAAATTATTGCATTACAATAATAAATTGAGTATATTGTCCTTCGACAAGGAGCAAACCATGACCCAATCGGATGTTCAAAAAACAAGAGATACACACCGGGACCTCACCTATTTGGCGTGGATCGTGGTCGGTATTCTGGGCCTGAACGTGTCCTACTTTGTCGGCGAGGAAGTTGGCGCCATGTGGTATACGAGCGAGGGGGACTGGCTCGATATATTCAATGCTTGGTGGGTCGGCATCATCAAGGCCATGCCGACCATATTGATCGCGTTTGCGGTGGCCGACTTTGCCTTCCTGTTTCAACGCTGCTCGCAAGGCGATGTGTTCACCGAGCGCAATGTGAAGACCTTGAAAAGCGCCGCCTATGGTCTGTTCGGGGCCGGGGCCTGGGCCGGGATCATTTCGCCGACACTCTTGCAGTGGATCAGCCAGAACTTCCGGGGCTTGATGGTCGATTTTGGCGACCTCGCTCTGGCCGTCGCGATGATGGGGGTCGTTCTGTACGGCCTGTCTTTGGTCTTCCAGGACGCCGTCGCGGTGAAAGCCGAGAATGACGAGTTTGTCTGATGGCGGCCGAGATTATAGTCACGCTTGATGTCATGCTGGCCCGGCGCAAAAGACGGGCCAAGGACCTCGCTGCCGAGATCGGCATGACAGAGGCCAATCTATCCCTGCTCAAGTCCGGCAAGGTCAAAGGCGTGCGCTTTGATACTTTGGCGAAACTCTGCGAGGCGCTCGACTGCACGCCCGGCGAATTGCTGGAAGTTGCAGTAAATGACGTGGAGTGAGCCTTGCTTCCCCTAACGGGACAGGCCGTAGCGAAGCGAAAAGACCAGCAGGAGGATCAGCCATGACGGCCCCAGCCACAATCGAGATTACGGACGAAATCGCCATCATCACGATGGATGACGGCAAGGCGAATGCCATCAATCCGCCTATGCTTGAGGCCCTGAATGCCTGTCTTGACCAGGCTGAGAAAGAGGCGAAAGTGACCATCATTACCGGGCGCGAAGGCCGGTTTTCCGGCGGGTTTGATCTGAAACTGATGATGAGCCTGCCAGGCGAACAGGTCAAAGCCCTGGTCGATGGCGGCGGCAAGCTGGCGCATCGCCTTTACAGTTTCCCGATGCCGGTGATTGCTGCCTGTAATGGTCATGGCGTGGCCATGGGCTGCTTCATTCTGCTGTCCTGCGACGTCCGGATCGGCACGGCGGGCGCGTTCAAGATTGGCGCCAATGAAACACAGATCAACATGGTTCTGCCCATCTTCGCTTCCGAGCTGGTCAAGGCGCGCGTGGCGGATGACTTCAAGACCCGGTCGATGGTCTATGGCGAATTGTTCGATCCGGAGACCGCGACCAAAGCGGGTTATCTTGATCAGGTCGTGGATGCGGGGGCCTTACTCGCCACCGCGAAAGCGCATGCAGAAGCTGTAAAACCACTGAGCGGGTCATCGCTGACGGGCAATAAATTGCTTCTGCGCGAGACCACACTAGCGAACATAAAAGCTTCATTGCCAGATTGATCACACACTCCGCATTGCCAACATAAGTTGGCATCCATGGCGGCTGGCGGATGGGCTCGACCGCCATAGGTCCTGACTTTCGTCAGGAATGCGGGAATTTGGACCGTGATACGGAGACGGCCTGGGGGGCTGTCTAATAAAGTCCGGCGGCTCTCAATAAGAGCACACACCCGATCGCGGTCACCAAGCCTTTCATCCATTTGCGGAAATTGACATCATTCATCCGCTCAAGCACGCGTTTGCCCAGCGTCGTGCCGAGCATGGAGAGTGGAATGGCCGCCGCGAACAGCCACCAGGGCGGCAAGGCGGACCAACCCGCGGCGGTGACAATCGGCACGCTCCAGAAGCCGATCTTGACCAGATGACTGAGTGCCTGCGTGACCGATTTGGTGGCGACGATTTGCTGCCGGGTCATCTCGGCCCGGACAAAGAACAGATCCAGCATTGGGCCAGCAACGCCCGCCAGCGTGTTCAGGCCTTGCACCCCGAAACCCGCGACAATGGCATGGTCAGGGCGTTTGATATCTAGATGCAGACGCTCTTTCGGGAGCCAGACCAGCATCGGAGTCAGCCCGAGCAAGAGATAAAGCGCCTGCTTGTCTGGCGTCCAGCTAACGAAGAACAGGGCTGTAATCCCGGCCGCCGCGCCGATACAATAATACCCAAATACGCGCCAGTCGATCGAGTCCCGTAACAGGAAGGCGCGATAACCATTGGCGAACATCTGAATGCCGCCATGAATGATCATGGCCATGGCGACGCTGACCAGAGCGACCAGAACCGCCATCAGGATGATCCCGCCAGCCATCCCGAAAATTCCGGAAATGAACGACGTCACCAGGGTGGTCGCGAGAATGATGGCAGCCGCGATTGCACTCATGCGCGCTCTCGTGGGCTGAGTCTCTGCGCAAGACAAACCACCCTAGGATGTTTGCGGAGTGACGGTTCGTCTCACTTGGGGTCACCTTACCCGGCGGGACGGTTTTACAAGTTTACGTGCGCGTCATACCCTGGGGACAATTAAGACGAGACCCGAAAAAGGAAGAGCGAGATGGCTTATACCGACGCTGGTGCCAGCGAAATGAA
>JBCCCT010000046.1:0-19684 GCA_039033355.1 Pseudomonadota bacterium
GAGCGTCGCTGCTGCAGTGTCGGTGACACTGGCGGCGTGCAATCGGGTGTAAAAGTCCGGGAAACGCAAAACGCCGACAGTTCCAATCACCGCGAGGATCGCGCCAACCAGCATCAGGGCCGATCCGAGCACGGGTCGGAACGCGTGCCAGTAGTCTAGCACCATCTCAATCATGAGCCCTCCTTCCCGCGCCGCGTCAGCGACACCTGGAAAGAGCGATAGCGGAAGAATTTCAGGATTGCGATCGTCGCAACGAAATTGATCAACGCGTAAAGTATTGAAATATCGAGAAAATCTGGGCGCCCCGTCAGGAATCCAATCACGCCGAGAAGGAGAATGATCTTGGTCCCGAGCGAGTTTACCGCCAGCACGCGATCATACAGAGTCGGCCCGCTCAAAGCCCGAATGAGCATGAGCGCAATCGCCACAACCAGTGCCAGAGCCGCCGCGCCGATCATGCTTTCGCCTTCCCGTCGCAGGCTTCGCGAGAGCGGCGATCCATATCATCAAAAGCGCCAGGTCCGGCGGAATCCTCATACAAGGCATGGACCAGGATTTTGTCGCCTTCGACTTCGACGCTGACCGTGCCCGGCGTCAGGGTGATCGAGTTAGCGAAGACGGTGCGGGCGAGATCGCTCTCGCATCCGGTCTTCACTTTCACCAGAGCCGGATTGATATCCAGGGTCGAGCGCAGGCAGGCTTTGATGACGACCCAATTGGCCTTGAAAATCTCAACCAGGAGCCAGGCCCAATAGGCCACCAGCTGCACGATGCGCGCATAAGGCGAGCCTTCTCGGTCGAGAATATCAAAGCGATACGCAAGTATGGCCGAGAGAATAATCGAGACCGCACCCAGCGACGCGATCAACGGCTTGGTCAGCGTATAGTCGCCTGACAAACCGGTCCACAGCGCAATCAGAACAACAATCAATCCAAGAAAGTAGCCCACGCCGCCCATCTGCTCCGGTTATTATCTTCCCAGAGGCGGAATTAGAACTGTATTCATGGTTTGGCCAGTCAAAACCGACGGCATATGTGCGAAAAATTGATCAGTTACCGAAAACGAGGCTGGCCGTGCGCCGCGAAGTCGAAAAGGCGGACTCATCATTTGCCCCATCATCGAGCAGACCAGACGCCTGTTTCCCGGCAGCCGCAAAGGATGAAGACAGCGACCAGTTCCAATAGCGCAGCGTGGTCTGGGCCTTGGCGACCGTCAGCAAGTCATAGGTTTCCAGAAGAAACTCATACATTGCATCCATCTCGCCATCTTCACCGACAAGCGGTCGTTTCAGGGCGCGCCAGAAATTCTCGAGTGTGGGCTTTTTCAGTCCTGTCGCCTTGCACAAGACCGCAATCCCCTCGCCGCCATGATCGCTGAGGATTTTGGCGCTGGTCACGGGTTTGATCCCGGCCAGATACCCAATCTCCTGCACCAATTCCGGTGACATGCCTTCCAGCGCAGCGGCCTGGACGGCGTCCTCCAGACTGTCATAGGGACTCTTTTCAATAGCACCGCGATTGCGCTGGCGCCGTTCGATCAATTGCAAGGTCTTGCGCGCGACAGGATCCGACCAGCCTTCCTTGGCCGCGATCGCGAACACATCCGCGCACATGCCAACCATTTCGGCCCGATCGGCCGCATGGCGCTGCAAGATCATCCGCCGCGTCTCCCGATCAGACCACCAGAACATCGCCATGGCCTGCGCCGGCTTGAGCTCCAGTCGTGTGATCAGCAAGGAAACGAGGTCGCCTTCCTTGCGCGACCGCCCAACCAGAATGTCCATGGCCGTCTCTGAGAAATGCGCACCCTTATTGCGCAATAATTCCTGGACGACCTTCACTTCGGCACGCCGGGACAAGGCGTCACAAACCGCGATCGGCACTTTCTTCCGTCCGGCAATCAGAAAGCGGTGATCGGTCGAAACCTGATCGACAATTTCAAGCAGGTCCGAGCTGTCAAACGCCTCGCTGACTTCCAGCAATGGCCGCGCAATCTCAAGGTCGCACTGGGCCAGATAGCGCAGCACGCGTCGCGGGGCTTCGCTCATCGCCGCGAGACGGGAGGAACATAATAAACGCTCTTCGTCCGTCGCATGCAGCAACATATCGAGCAGGATATCCCCACCCATGGACCGGTCCTGCGGCGCCACTTGCGAACCTGGAAGCGCAATATAGTCGATCAGGCGCCGCAAGAGGATCTTGCGCGCCTGCCCGCTTTCAGGGGCTTCATTTTCAAATGGAAGAGGGTCAGCCATTGGCGAACTCCAACTACACTTCTGGTAGAGAATGGCGCCAAGGGGTTAATATAGTAATGAAATCTAGTCGGCTTTTACCCGCCCTGGATGAACCACAATGAGCAGCATGCTCGCGGCCAGCATGGCGATGGCGAGGGCGAACAATTGCCCGCCATCGGTCCCGCTATTGCCGCTCAGAGACAGGGGAACCTCGCGCCCCAAAATGTCCGGCATCAGGTGAAACGCGACGGCGCCCGCTAGGATCAGAAAAGACAACACGGCCCCGCTGCGCCGCGTAAAGGGCAAGAGAAGCAAGAGCGCTGCCAGCAACTCCCCAATCGCCACCAGAACGCGGCCCGTCGGCTCAAACAAGGCGATGCCGGTATTCTGGGCCAGGGTGGCGAAGACAATATTCTGTCCAGCGGGATCAAACAGTTTCACCGATCCTTCCGGTGGATTGGGCAAGGGATGGATTGTCGCCTGCACAAACATGAAGATCAGAAACAGAGCCAGCCCCCAACTCCCCAGATGACGCATGGCTCTCATGACGGTCCCTCCTTGAACAAGACCATTGGCCTAGCACGCGGTTGTGGCGGCTCCAAGGCATGCTGCAACGGCAACCGAGATTTCCTGTTGCGTGTTTGCAAATCCCGCGACAGGTTGGGGCGCTGGGAAACAGGGCAAGTAGAGACGATGAGCGAAGAGCCTCAACAGGCTGACAATATCGAAGACCCGGATATTCTGGAAGAAGCCCGTTCTCCCTTAAGCGGAATGGGTTCCGCAATGAGTGCGGGGGCCTCGCTCCTCGAAACCGCCCAATCCATGATGGCCCGCAAGGCGCGGCGCAATGTAAAAATCGAATTGCCCGCCTATCTGTCAGTACAGGCGACCTGGTTCGTCGCCTTCGGCCTGCAAATGGTGCTGTTTCCGTATCTGATCACCAACAAGCTTGGGCTTGGCGGCACCGAATTGGGCATGGCCAATCTCGCTTTATCCGGACCGTCGGTCATTTTTCTGCTGCTCGGTGGCGTGGTGGCCGAGCGCGCGTCCGGCAAACCGCTTTTGATGATCCTGCATCTGTTCGCCGCCCTGCCCGCTTTCGGGCTCGCCTTTGCGCTGGCGACCGACAATCTGAGCTATCCGTTAATGATCGCCTATGGCCTGGCACTCGGCACGGTTGGCGCCTTCATGATGCCGGCGCGAGACTCCATCCTCAACGAAGTCGTCGAACGTCGCGGACGGGTCGGTTCGGGCGTCACGCTGCAACAAGGCGTCGCCTTCGCGACCCTCGCCCAGTTCGCAGCCCAGATCACGGGGCTCATCCTCGGCGGCTATGCCGACAAGATGACCAAAATGCCTGATTGGCTCGGCGGCTTTGGCGTCGGCCCGATTGACAGCTGGTTCCTGATGGCCCTGCAAGGCGCTGTGGTGGCGATGGGCGCGCTGCTCGCCTTCATGCTGGCCAAGGGCCGCAAAGTGAAGACCGGACGATCCGGCTTTGGCGCTGCGTTTGGCGATATTGGCGAAGGGTTCAAAGTCGTTACCGGCGACGCCAAGCTATGGGGCATGACCGTTCTGATGTTCGGCGTTGGCATCTTTGTCATTGGCGCCTTCCTGGTCGTGCTGCCGATCATCAACCGCGATGTTTACGGCCTGTCCGGCGACGGCATTCGCGACATGTTCGTGACCTTCTGGCTCGGCGCCTTTGTCTCATCCGTGGCACTGTCCATGATCAAGAATATCAAACGACAGGGGCGCCTGCTGCTGATCGCCCAACTGCTCGGATCGCTCGCCATTCTGCCAATGATGACGCGCATCCCGCATGAGGCCTTTCTGACCATCGTCTTTGTCTGGGGTCTGTCGGCCGGCGTCTCGATCGCGATGAGCCGTGCCATCGTTCAGGATGCAGCACCGAAGGATCAGCTTGCCCGGGTTCTGTCCATCTATCAGCTCGGCTTCATGGCCGGGGCCCCATTTGGCGCCGCAATCATGGGCTGGCTGGTCGACGCATTCGGACCTTACAAAATCGCGATTGTGCCGGCCGGAGGAATGACATTGTTGATCATCTGGATGGTCGTTCGCACCCCGATCTGGAATCTGAAAAACGAAGCGCATAAAAGCAAAGCATAAAATATCCGGGAGATTGAACCATGAAACGATTGGGTATGGGCTTGGGCATTGTCGCCGTGATCGCGGCCCTGTTCTGGTGGTTCATCGGTGCGGATTGGCGACGCCTGCTGATCGCCATGCCAACCGATGGCAATGTCCTGTTCTGGAGCCAGAGCCAGCGCGATGCCGGGTTCCGCATGCTGGACGAAGTCTCCTTCATCGTGAAGGCCCGCGCGATTCCGGCAACCGATAACATCCGCGAATTCGGCGAAGGTCCGCTGCTTGAGCTCGGTATGGACGTGGATGCGTATATGACAGAACAGCGCCACGCCGCCCTGGTCGTCGTTCAGAATGGCAATATTAGACTCGAAAAATATGGTCTGGGATTTGAGGATGATGGCCGCTGGACCAGTTTCTCTGTCGCCAAGTCGCTGACCTCGACCCTGGTCGGCGCCGCCTTGAAAGATGGCGATATTGAAAGCCTTGATGATCCAGTTTCCAAATATATTAGCGGGCTGGAGAATTCCGCCTATGACGATGTCACAATTGAACAATTGCTGACCATGAGTTCCGGCATCGCCTGGGACGAGACCTATACCGACCCGAATTCAGACGTCGCCCGTTTCAATGAGCATGTCGACGAAGATGGCGGGTCAAACCTGGTCAGCTATATGAGCCAGCTTCCCCGCGCCCATCCAGCCGGCGAAGTCTGGAATTACTCGACCGGTGAAACCAATTTGATTGGGGTTCTGGTGCGCGAGGCGACCGGCAAGGATCTGGCCGATTATCTGTCTGAAAAGATCTGGGGCCCGTATGGCATGCAACAGGATGCGAGCTGGCTTTTGAATGAAGACGGCACCGAGATTAGCGGCTGCTGTATTCAGGCCGCGACCCTCGATTTCGCGCGGTTCGGTCAGTTCATCCTCGAGGGGGCGATGATCAATGGCGAAAGCATTGTACCGGAAGACTGGATTGCCCGCGCCACGACGAAGCGGATCGGCTATGACAATCCCGGACATGGTTATGGATTCCAGTGGTGGACCTATGATCACGGCGCTTTCGCCGCGCGCGGCATTTTCGGTCAGGGCATCTACATCGACCCGGAACGGCAGCTCATCATTGCTTCGAATAGCAGCTGGACGACCGCGCTCGGGTATCAGGATCAGGAAAACCCCAATCGCGAAGCCTTCTATGAGGCAGTGGTCGCTGCGATTGATGCCGAAGCCACACCTTAGGCAACGATTTCATCACGCCTCAGCATAGGTCCTATGGCATCACCGCGGGTTCCGATCCCGGTCGCACGCCTTATCTCATGCCCTGCAAAGGAGCCGACGATGAAGCATTTTGGTGAGATCGCATTTACCGAGCATGTCAAAACCGAGCAGGATCTGCGTGGCTCTCGTGAGATGTATGAGGGCATGGTCAACCGCCCGGCGCCAGACGGGTTTGGTGAGCGGGAAGCTGCCTTTATCGCCATGCGAGACAGTTTCTATATGGCCACCGTTTCCGAGGATGGCTGGCCCTATATCCAGCATCGTGGCGGCCCGCGCGGCTTCCTGAAACTCCTGTCGCCGACACAGCTAGGGTTCGCCGACTATCGCGGCAATCGCCAATACGTCTCAGTCGGAAACCTGCAGACGGAAAAGCGTGTGTCCTTGTTCCTGATGGACTACCCCAATCGCGCCCGCTTGAAGCTGCTGGGTCATGCCCGGGTGCAGGCGGCGGAGGCCGATCCGGCGCTCGCCGAAAAGCTCGCAATTGAAGGTCAGGGAAACGTCGAACGCCTGTTCACGCTCGACATTGAAGCCTTTGACTGGAATTGCCCACAATTCATAACGCCCCGCTTCACGGAGGCCGAATTGGCCGCCAGTTTGAGCCCAATGGTCGACGAGTTGCAAACCTTGCGCCAGGAAAACGCTTTCCTGAAGCAGGAACTCGGGCGCTAAAGCCGGAACAGTTACAGCCAAAAAATGTCTCAAAAGACAGTTGACGCGCGCCGCGCGGAGACCTACTTGCACCCCATCGTTAGCAGACGAGGGGTGTGAGTGCTAAAACTCATATCAAGCTAGCGACACCAACACTTTGAACTGACGAACATGAGGTTTAATCCATGAAGTTCCGTCCACTTGGCGACCGCGTTCTGGTCCGCCGCGTTGAAGAGGCCACCCAAACTGCTGGTGGCATCATTATTCCAGACACAGCTGCTGAAAAGCCACAGGAAGGCGAAGTCCTCGCTGTTGGCAATGGCGCCATTGGCGACGACAATGAGCGGGTTCCGCTCGACGTCAAAGCTGGCGACAAGATCCTGTTCGGCAAATGGGGTGGCACCGAGGTGAAAATCGACGGTGAAGACCTGCTGATCATGAAAGAAAGCGACATTATGGGCATCATTGAAGGCTAAGCCCTTCTCGCTCCATTCTCCGTAAAACATTAATTTGAAAGGTACCCACAATGGCTGCCAAACATGTACATTTCGGCGCGACCGCGCGCGAGCGGATGCTGGCTGGCGTAGATACGCTTGCTGACGCCGTAAAAGTCACGCTCGGCCCAAAAGGCCGTAACGTTGTCATCGAGAAGTCTTTCGGCGCACCGCGCACCACGAAAGACGGTGTCACCGTCGCAAAAGAGATCGAGCTTGAGGACAAGTTCGAGAATATGGGCGCACAAATGCTGCGCGAAGTGGCATCTAAAGCCAACGACGTTGCGGGTGACGGCACCACGACGGCGACGGTTCTTGCTCAAGCCATCGTTCGCGAAGGCATGAAGCGCGTTGCTGCGGGCATGAACCCAATGGATCTGAAGCGCGGCATCGAGAAAGCCTCTGCTGAAGTCGTCAAGGATCTCGCTCACCACTCACGTAAAGTGAAAGACAATTCTGAAATCGCTATGGTTGGCTCTATTTCTGCCAATGGCGACAAGGAAATTGGCGACATGATCGCTCAGGCGATGGAAAAAGTCGGCAATGAAGGTGTCATCACGGTTGAAGAAGCCAAGTCTCTCGAGACTGAGCTCGACGTTGTTGAAGGCATGCAGTTCGACCGCGGTTACCTGTCGCCTTACTTCGTCACCAATGCTGATAAAATGACCGCTGAGCTGGATGATCCGTTCATCCTGCTGCACGAGAAGAAGCTGTCTTCACTTCAGCCAATGCTGCCAATCCTTGAGTCTGTGGTTCAGTCTCAGCGTCCACTGCTGATCATCGCAGAAGACGTGGATGGCGAAGCGTTGGCCACTCTGGTGGTCAACAAGCTGCGCGGCGGTCTGAAAATCGCTGCTGTGAAAGCCCCGGGTTTCGGCGATCGTCGCAAAGCCATGCTGCAGGACATCGCGATCCTGACCGGTGGCCAGGTCATCTCTGAAGATCTCGGCATCAAGCTTGAGAATGTTGCCCTCGACATGCTCGGCACCGCGAAGCGCGTGAACATCTCCAAAGATGACACGACCATCGTTGACGGTGTTGGCACGAAAGCGGACATCGAAGCCCGCGTTGGCCAGATCCGCAAGCAAATCGAAGACACGTCTTCTGATTATGACCGTGAGAAGCTGCAAGAGCGCCTCGCGAAACTCGCTGGCGGTGTTGCTGTGATCAAGGTTGGCGGCGCCACCGAGATCGAAGTGAAAGAGCGTAAGGACCGTGTCGATGACGCGCTGAACGCGACTCGCGCTGCGGTTGAAGAAGGCATCGTAGCCGGTGGTGGTACCGCCCTGCTGGCCGCGGCTGACAATATTGACGTCACAGGCGACAATGATGACGAGCAAGCCGGTATCGATATCGTTCGCAAGGCTCTGGAATCTCCTGTGCGCCAGATCTCTGAGAATGCTGGTGTCGAAGGTTCGGTTGTCGTCAACACGATCCGCAACGGCAAGGGCAAGGGTTTCGGCTTCAATGCCCAGAGCGAAGAATATGGCAACCTCATCGACATGGGCGTGATTGATCCTGCAAAAGTGGTCCGCTCTGCCCTGCAGAATGCGGCCTCTGTTGCCGGCCTGCTGATCACCACGGAAGCCGGCATCGCGGAAGCGCCAAAGGCTGACGCACCTGCCATGCCAGGTGGCGGTGGTATGCCAGACATGGGTGGCATGGGCTTCTAGCCCAGTCGCCTATGGCGAAAAATCGATCCAGTGGATCGATTTTAGGGCTAGAAGGCCGCGGCAGCGGCAGGCCCACTTCAAAGAATACGAAAAGGGCGGCCCTCGAGCCGCCCTTTTTATGCGCAGAAATTTCGCTGACTAAGCAAAGATCGCAGACACATCCTGTTGTCCAACCGCTTTCTTGCGCACAGTTGAACCAGCAATCATGTCATGCACGCATTTGCGCTTCTCGTTCGACAGGGCCAGGAAATAGCCGATATAGAACGGGATCAGATTGGTCACGAAACGGCCAAACGTGTTGCGCAGAATAATCGAGACCAGACTGGCTTTGCCGCCATCATTATTGGCCACGACAATGCCCATAACCATTTTACCCAGCGTTGCGCCTTTCCAATTCTCCATGGAGATCGAATAGATCGCCCGGATGATGCCATGCATCAGACCCCATTTGATGACCATGAGCTGCACCTGCAGATCGTACTGATCGGGGTTGGAATGGTATAGCGCTTCATTGGCCTCAAGCTCCGCCCAGAGGGATGGGAACATGATGACGAAGAACGGCACCGTGATGATCAGCGTGTCGATCAGAAAGGCAAAGATTCGGCTGCCAAAGACCGGCTTGTCGCCGACCATAGCGCTTTGGCCGGCCCCGGAATTCCCGACATAAGCGGGGTCGGCGCCGCGGCCGCGTTCCATTTCGAGAAAGGCCATGGCCTCTGCAGACAATGCGTTTTGCGCATTTTGCTTCGGGCGCGGCTTGGCCGCAAATCCACCCGGTTTACGCTTTCCGAAGCCGCCATTGGCGGGCTTTTTGCCAAATGTCGTCATGCTGTTCATCCCCAATATTGAGACACCGGGAATAAGCGAAATTGGTTAAAATAGCGGCGACAAAAGCTTCAGATTTCAATCAAATTTGGCCAACAAAAAAGGACGGTCCCTGCGAAGACCGTCCCTTCAGGAGGAAAGAGTGGACGATTGATGGAGAGTTTCGCTTGCGACGAAGAAGGTCACCCACCCTTTCCCTACTTAACCGCGTCCGGATAGCACCTGTCCGTGACTCTGGTCACGTAAGACATTAGATTCGGGTCGTTTTTTATGAATTTTGCCAGGGGTTTCTCAATCGGCGTGACGATGGCTGCACGCAACATGGGGGCGACCGAATAATCAGCCGCACTCGGCGCATCGCCAAACAGGAAGTCCTGATCACCGAGAATCTCGCGAATGGCGATGATATCGCGGCGGACGCGATCAAACCGTTCGTCCGGCGAGAACCGGCCGATGCCCTGACCCTGAAGTGATTGAAGCGCCTGTTTGCGGATAAAGCTCGTCACGATGCCCCGAAACAGGCCCGGGATATCCTTGAAAAAGGTCTCGCGGACATGCACCCAATTGTCATCTTCCCCCCAGCGATCTGCCACGATGGCGAAATAGACATGCTCTTCCACCATGCGGATCACGGCCCGGGAAATGGCCCGATCGCGATCTGACAAGCCGTCATCGAAATCGATATCGGCGGCGGCTTCAATATAGGCGCGGATGTCCTCGCTATCGGCGATCACATCTCCGTCGACCTCGATCATTGGCAGTTTGCCCTTTGGCGCCTTGCGCGGGTCGGGCGTTTCGATGACTTCATAAGGCAGGTCTGATGTTGCCAGCATGCACAAAGCCTTCATGCAAAAAGGGCTCGCGGTCGGTTCACCAAAGGCGGCGGGATAAAGCGTAATCTTGATCATGTCGGGAGGGTCCTTGCTGTTGACACTCCGCTAGCACGCTGCTCCTGTCACTTTATGTCAGCAGCATGGGTTAGACTTCGACATGGCCAAAAGTGATCGCCTTCTTCAGCTCATGCAATGTCTGCGGACGCTTTCTCCGCCGGTCAAAGCCCAGGCCTTGAGCCGGGAGCTCGGCGTGTCTCTGCGTACGATTTATCGCGACATCGACTCGCTGCGCCGCTCCGGCGCGCTGATCGATGGCGAGGCCGGGTATGGCTATACATTGCAGGAAGACCCGGCGCTGCCGCCCATGATGTTCAGCCGCGACGAAATGGAAGCGTTGGTCCTCGGACTGCGCGAAGTGGTGCAAGTGGCGGATCCGGTGCTCGCCAAGGCGGCGGATAATGCCTTGTCAAAGCTGAAGGCCTCACTGCCGGAACGGATGCGCGCCGAGTTTGAGCATGCTGTGCTGTATGCCAAGCGCTTTTACTGCCGCCCGGAAATCTCGATTGATATTGAAGCCCTGCGCCATGCCACGCGCAATGAACAGGTGATCGAGCTCGATTATTCCGATGCCGAAGACAATCGGACCCTGCGCACAGTCCAGCCACTCGCCATCGTCTTTTTTGATCGATCCCTGGTCGTCATGGCCTGGTGTGAATTGCGGGAGGATTATCGCTCCTTCCGGATTGATCGGATAAATCAGATGACCATCACGGACCGGTCTTTCCGTCCGCGGCGGGTCGCCATGTTGCGCGAATATCTCGACCGCGTTGAGCGATCTTATCCGGGCGACTGACGCGAAAAGAGCGTGAGCGAAAAAGTTCATATCAAATGCGCCTTACGGTCTCTTGCATTTGCAATTTTCCCTGCGTAACGAGAGGCCATGAGCAAAATCTATGAAAGCGCCGCCGCTGCGCTCGAAGGTGTTCTGTTCGACGGCATGGTGATTGCCGCGGGCGGATTTGGCCTGTGCGGTATTCCCGAACTCTCGATCCAGGCCATACGAGATGCCGGAACGAAAAACCTGACCATCTATTCGAACAATGCCGGCGTTGATGATTTCGGTCTCGGGCTTCTATTGCAGACCAAGCAGATCAAGAAGATGTGCTCGTCCTATGTCGGCGAGAATGATCTGTTCATGCAGCAATATCTGTCCGGCGAACTGGAGCTGGAATTCAATCCGCAAGGCACCCTGGCTGAACGAATGCGGGCTGGCGGCGCCGGCATTCCCGGGTTCTATACCAAAACAGGGGTCGGCACGGTGATCGCGGAGGGCAAGGAAGTGAAATCCTTCAAGGGCGAGGACTATATCATGGAGGAAGGCATTTTCGCCGACCTCGCGATCGTCAAAGCCTGGAAGGCAGATACGACCGGCAACGCCATTTTCCGCAAGACTGCGCGCAATTTCAACCAGCCTGCCGCGACCTGCGGCAAGGTCTGCGTGATGGAAGTCGAAGAGATTGTTCAGCCCGGCGAACTCGATCCGGATGCGATCCATATTCCGGGCATTTATGTGCACCGTCTTGTCCAAGGTGAGTTTGAGAAACGGATCGAACAACGCACTGTGAGAGAACGATGAAGCCAAGTCTTTGGTTCCTGTGTGCCGCGTCGGTCCTGTTCAGCGGGTGTGCGTCTGCACCGTCTGGCGACCTACACTGGATAAAAGGACAATGGCCTATTGGCGATTTCGAGGGATATGATCCATATCCGCCGGGTGCACCGGCGCGTATTCATGCCTACGTTCAGTTCGGAACCGATGGATTGCTACGGGCGAGCTTAGGCTGCGCAAAAATGGGCGCACCTTTTGCATTTACCGAGAATAGATCGCTGAACGTCACCAATGAGAACGGGCTTTCAGCAACATCATATGCCAATCTTGAATGCGAAGACTCACTCATTGCTAAAGAAAGGGAGCTCGCGCTTTTTTTAGAGAGCACCCCCAAGATCGGTCGATTGGGCGATGATGGATTACCCCTCACAAAAGATGGTAAGAGACTACTTCTTCAATCAGTCGCACATGTGCTCGACGAGGACACAAACCTGAAAGTGGATTTGTAATGCCCTGGGATAGAAACCAAATGGCCGCGCGAGCGGCGCAAGAGCTGGAAGACGGTATGTATGTCAATCTTGGCATTGGCATCCCGACGCTGGTCGCCAATCACATTCCGGATGGCATGACCGTTACCTTGCAGTCGGAAAATGGCATGCTCGGCATGGGCCCGTTCCCGTACGAAGGCGAAGAGGATGCCGACCTCATCAATGCCGGCAAGCAAACCATTACTGAACTGCCGCACACCGCCTATTTCGACAGCGCCACGAGCTTTGGCATGATCCGCGGCGGCAAGATTGCCATGGCCATACTCGGCGCAATGGAAGTGGCGGAAAATGGCGACCTCGCTAACTGGATGATACCCGGCAAACTGGTCAAAGGCATGGGCGGCGCCATGGATCTCGTTGCTGGCGTTGGCCGCGTGATCGTGATCACCGATCATAATAACAAGAAAGGCGCCGCCAAGCTTTTGCAGGAATGTACGCTGCCCCTCACAGGCAAAGGCGTGGTGGATCGGATCATTACCGATCTCGGCGTGTTTGATGTTGTCGATGGCGGGCTCAAAACTGTGGAACTCGCGCCGGATGTCACCCCAGACATGGTGGCAGACCGAACCGAAGCAGCCCTGGTCCAGTGAAACAGTTCGGGCCGAGCACCTTTGGTGATTTGAATGCTGAGGAATATGACGCCCTGCACAATCCGGGCACGACGGAAGATTGCGTCAGCCTGATCGCTGATCTGGCCGGCCAGGGCGACATTCTCGAGCTTGCAATTGGTACGGGGCGGATCGCCCTGCCACTGGCAAAACGCGGTTTGAAGATGTCCGGCTTTGACGCGTCGCCGCAAATGCTCGACATCCTGAAAGGCAAGCCTGGTGGCTCAGACATCCCGACCTGGGTGGCAGACATGGCGAGCTTCGAGTTGGACCAGACGTTCGACTTCGCCTTTCTCGTCTTCAATACGCTCTACAATCTCACCACGCAGGATGAGCAGCTGCGCTGCTTCCAGTGCCTGGCCGAGCACTTAAAGCCCGGCGGGAAATTTCTGGTCGAGGCCTTTATGCCAAACCGAGAAGGCTTTGAGAACAATCAGGCCGTCCGCACCAAACATGTCGATTATGACAAGGTCTGGCTGGAAGCCGTACAACA
The DNA here is from genome assembly GCA_039033355.1 of Pseudomonadota bacterium. Classification (GTDB taxonomy): domain Bacteria; phylum Pseudomonadota; class Alphaproteobacteria; order Caulobacterales; family Hyphomonadaceae; genus Henriciella. Next base: position 13,349 of record JBCCCT010000046.1, read on the forward strand.
TGACCCGATTGCGCAAAGGTTGAACTATCAGCGGATCCGGATCAGCCAGCAGGGCACGGAGCTGAAACCGCTGCCAATGCGCTATGTCTGGCCGGCGGAGCTGGATTTGATGGCGCGGCTGGCGGGTCTGTCTCCCGTCGCTCGCTGGGGTGGTTGGCACAGACAGCCACTGACTCGCGACAGCGACTTCTACGTAATCGTCTATCAGCGCGAGGACTAGCGCCATTATTGCGCTTTTCCCTTACGGCACGGATTGATCCCGATTTCTGACAAACTATTCCTTTCGCCAACAGTGTGAGGAGATTTGTGATGTCAAAAGGCGCCCTGCCCGTCCTGGTTGGTGTTGGCCAAGCCGTCAGTCATTGGGATGGCTCGCAATCCCCGGAAGATGCCCCCTCGCCGCACTCGCTGAATGTCGAAGCCACCGAAGCAGCACTCGCGGATGCCGGTGTGGCGGCCAGCGAAATCGAGATCATTCTGCTCGCCCGCACAAATGATGATTGCTATCCCAAACCGCGGCGCCCGCATGGGGCCAATCTGAACTATCCCGGCACGCTTGCCGATGAGATCGGCGCGCAGCCGAAAGAGCTGGTCTATAATATTTCCGGCGGGCAGAGCGCGCAGCAATCAGTCAATGAAGCCGCCGCGCGCATTCATGCCGGAGAAGCCGATTGCATTCTCCTCGCTGGATCCGAAGCGACCAAGGCCTCTCGCGCTGCTGAGCGTAATGGCATCGAGATCGACTGGTCCGGCGCCAGCGACCAGCCGGTCATTGATCGCGGTGTCGGATTTGATGTGATCAATCAAACAGAGATTGCCCACGGCCTGTACCGGCCGCCATGGCTGTATGCCCTGGTCGAAAACGCAATGGCCGCAGAAGCCGGACAGACGCGTACGCAACGCCGTGCGTTGATGTCAAAACTATGGGCCCGCTTCGCTGCAGTCGCCAGGGACAATCCATACAGTCAGTTCCAACCGGATTTTGATGCTGAATTTCTGGCGACGCCTAGCAAGGCGAATTATCCGTTCGCCGACCCCTTCCTGAAATGGCACATGGCGCAGGACTCGGTGAATCAGGGTGCGGCTCTGATCATTGTCAGCGACGCCAAAGCCGATGCGCTCGGCATCGCTCAGGATAAACGGGTCTACCTGCACGGCGCGGGCGAAGCGGCGGAGCCGGCTTTCACCGAACGTCCGGGATTCACCGAATCCTGGGCCATGGATGTCGCCATTAACCGGGCGCTCGACCAGGCGGGCAAGCGCCAGGAAGACATGCAAGTCTTCGATCTCTATTCCTGCTTTCCCTGCGCGGTTTACAGTTCAACCGCAGTGCTGGGCATCGATCCTTATGCCGAGACCCGTCCGCTGACCGTGACGGGCGGTTTGCCATTCTCAGGCGGCCCCGGAAACAATTATTCCATGCACGCCATTGCCGCCATGGCCGAGCGTTTGCGCGCGCAGCCTGGCGATTTTGGACTGGTCCTGGCCAATGGCGGCTGGCTCAGCAAGGAAGCCGTCGGGATCTGGTCGACAGAAAAGCCTGACGCGTTCACGCCCGTCGCGCCGATGGCGAAGCGGGGCGATGATATCCTGGTGGCGATTGAAGAGACACCGGACACGGGCGTGCTCGAATCCTTTACCGTATCGCATGGTCGGGACGGCCCGGACCTCGGCATTATCCTCGCCCGGACGGAAGACGGAAAACGCTTCATTGCGCATGCGAAGCCGGATGCCATGGCGCGTTTGCTGGAAGAAGAAAGCCCGGTTGGAATGACCGTTCAGGCGGAATCGTCAGACGGTCGAAACCTTTTCACCTGGGCCTAGGACGGCCCTGACCGAGGTGACTGCGTGAAGCAGACCCTCACGACAAACTTGCAGGAGTACAGATAGCATGGCTCTGCGCTAGCAGCCCGTAGGACCTATTCCGATTTTCATAGCGGGTAGGACTGGAAACCCGCCGCTATTGTCGCTAGAGCAACGCCATGACAGCGCTAGACACAACCGCCCCGACCCTGACTGAAGCGAAAGACAGCCTGAGACGCCATGCAGCGCGCATCGCGGTCGATCCTCGCACCAATTCTGTTTTCGCTTATGCGCAGGATCTGTTTCGTGCCCTCGAAGCGGAAAAGATCACGCTCTCGGACCTCGACGATACGGCCCAATCGGTCTTTGCGGATCTGATCCTGGCCCGGGCTGAACGGTTTCGCCGCCAACACGATGAGACGACGGATCTGGCTTCCCGGCTCGATGCCCTGGCTGCCCAGGGCTGGGAGACCTTTCGATCGACGATGGAAACAGCGACGGGCGGCATCGTCTTCACCGCCCACCCGACTTTTGCCTTGTCGCGCGACGTCAGAGCCACGTTCGCGGCTCATGTAACGGACATGTCGGACACCAGCGCCAGTCAGCTGCGTTCTGCAGTTTCAAAAGACAGTCGCGCCTGGTCGCAATCGATCTCTCTGCTTGGCGAGCATGATGAGGCGCAGGACACCATCACGCACGCCCAGACCGCGCTTTCCAAATACGCTTCGCTCGTGCTGGACACGGCACGACGGGCCTTTCCCGACCAGTGGCGCGGCCTGAAGCCGAGCGTCCCGACGCTGGCCTCCTGGGTCGGCTATGATCTGGACGGACGAACCGACATTCACTGGTCGCAATCCTTCGCGTTGCGCCTAAAGGAAAAGGCAGTCCAACTCAGCCGCTATGTGACCGACCTGCAAGCCATGATCGAACAGGCAGATGGCGCCACCAAGGACGCGCTCGCGGCGCTAAGCGGCCGTCTCGATGCCGCTGCCACGCTCACAGAAGCTGAAGCCGAGATTTTCAGCGAAGACCTGACCCAACCGGACAATCTCGTCCGTGCTGCTAATCAATTGACCGCTGAACAAAGTGATCGCCTGACGGAAGCGCAACCGGTCATTGATCAGCTGCGCGAGATCGCTCTGAGCGAGGCCGATGATGCGCTGGCGCAATCCATTCTGGTCCTCGCCGCAAAAATGGATGCACTAAAGCTCGGCACGGCCCGCATTCACCTCCGGCTCAATGCCGAGCAGATCCGCACAGTGATCAGCCGAGACCTGGGTCTGGAAACAGAAAATCGTGACATCGGCCGCAGCGCCCTGAAGAAACTATCTGAACTGGCCGCCGTGAAAACACCGCATCCGGTGAATTTCGCCGACCTTTTTCTCGAGCAGTCGACGGCGCGGCGCCAGTTCATGATGTGCGCCCAGTTGCTGAAACATATCGACGCGGATTCAACCATTCGGTTCCTGATCGCGGAGAGCGAGAACCCGGCCACAGTGATGGGCGCTTTATATCTCGCGCGGCAATATGGCGTTGATCATCAGCTCGACATCTCGCCCCTGTTCGAGACGCCGGAAGCCCTCGAAACCGGCGGCCGATTCATTGAGCAGCTGCTCGAAGAGCCGGAATATTTGACCTACCTGAACGTCCGCGGATATCTGTCCGTCCAGCTTGGCTTCTCCGATGCTGGCCGATTCATTGGTCAGGTCTCCGCGGATATGGCGATTGAGCGGATTCACAATCTGATCAGCCGCGCTGTCGCCAAGGCGGATGCAGGCCTGTCTCTCCTCATTTTCAACACGCATGGCGAGTCAATGGGACGCGGCGCCTGGCCAGGCAGTTTCGATCAGCGCTTTGATCATTTGCTCAGCCATTGGACCCGGCAGCAGTCGCACGATCGCGGCGTACCGCTTCGCCATGAGGTCAGCTTCCAGGGCGGTGACGGCTATCTCCACTTCGCGAATGAGACGCTTGCCACAGCGACCTATAATGCGTTCGCTGATCATTTGCTGTCCGCGCCAGATGATACCAGCCATGATCCGTTTTATCAGCGCACCGACCTGGTCTGGGATTTCTACCGTGCCTTGCGCCGCTGGCATGAGCGTCTGTTCGCCAACCCGGATTACGGGCACTTGCTGAACGATTTTGCGACCAATTTCCTGGTCAAGGCGGGCTCACGCCAGCGGCGCCGCAGTTCAGGACCGGCGGGACCGCGCTCGCTGCGCGCCATTTCTCACAATGCGACGCTGCAGCAGCTCGGAGTACCAGTGAATACCGCCGCCGGGATTGGCTCAGCCCTGCGCCGGGAGCGCGATCAGGTCAATGATCTGATCAAGGACTCGCCGCGCATGCGTGGTCTGATGAAACTGGCGTCAATGGCCCGCTCTGCGACCAGTGTCCCGGTGTTGCGCGCTTATGCCAATGTCTATGACCCGACGTTTTGGGTGGCGCTGTCGACTGCCACCGATGATGCCGACAAAGCGCTCGCCTATCGCCGGATCTATTATTTGCTGCAGGACCGCCAGACCACCACATCGATTGAGAAAATCGCCAACACGTTCACCACCGATTTCAGCAAGTTCGACCCCATGCTGGCCAATATGGACCAGGTGCCGAGCCCGGAAGTCCGCCGCGAAGCCCGGCTCGATGTGCATGTCCTGCACGCCATTCGCCAGGCCTTGATGATGAAGGCCCTGTCGCTGGCTGGCAAATTGCCCACTGTCTCGCGCCGTCATGAATCCACGGTTGAAGACATTATGCATTTGATCCGCACCATGCAGATCGGTGATGCCGTAAAATTGCTTTGCGATATCTTCCCCGCCTCGCGGGATGAGGAGGCGCGACTGGCCAATCTGTCAGAACCCGGGCACATGACCGGCAATCCGGCCAACGGCTATGACCAGCTGCATGCCGATGTGATCAAACCGCTCGATGAGATTGATCGCCTGATGCATATGACCACGCTCGCTGTGTGTCAGGCCTATGGCGCCTATGGCTGATCAAAATAAGACTTGCTTGTCGTAAGGACAGAGTGAAGACATCCTTCGCAACAGCGCGGAGGAATTCATGAGCGACACTGCAAACCGGACTGGCCCGCTCGCCGGGGTGAAAATCATCGACATGTCATCGGTCGTGCTTGGCCCGTTTGCGACCCTGATTTTTGGCGATCTCGGCGCTGACGTGATCAAGATCGAGGCCGGTCAAAAAGGCAAGGCGGGGGACATGATGCGCTATGCCGGCGCATCGCCGACCGGAGATCTCGGCCCGATCTATACCAGCCTCAATCGCAACAAGCGCTCAGTCCAGCTTGACGCAAAAACCGAGGATGGCAAAGCCGCTATCCTTGCCATGCTGAAAGAGGCTGACGTGTTCTTTCACAATGTCAGACTGGCCGGCATGGGCCGTCTGGGACTGGATTATGAGAGCGTCAAAGCGATCAATCCCGGCATCGTCTATGTTCATTGCGCCGGCTTTGGTTCGGGCGGACCGTATGAGAAGCGGCAGGCTTATGATGACCTGATCCAGGGCGCATCCGGCTTTGCAGCCTTGAATGCCATGCGCTCTGGAGGTGACCCTGAATACGCGCCGAGCCTGGTCGCAGACAAGACCGTCGGCCTGTTCGCCACCTATGCCACGCTGGCGGCGCTCTATCACAAGCAAAAGACCGGCGAAGGCCAGTTCGTCTCTGTCCCGATGCTGGAGAGCTTCACGTTTTTCAATCTGGTTGAGAACCTGTATGGAGAGACCTTCCTGCCCGGCAATGGCAAGCTCGCCTATACGCGTTCCATCAATGCCAATCGCAAACCCTACAAGACCAAGGATGGCTATATCGGCCTCGTGCCCTATTCCGACAAACAGTGGGAATTGTTCTTCGAAATGGGCGGCAAGAGCGGCGTGTTCGAGGATCCGCGTTTCTCATCCTATTCCGCGCGGACCGAAAATATCACAGAGCTTTATGCGATCATCGGCGAAGTCGCCTTGCTGAAAACGACGGATGAATGGCTGTCCCTGCTCGACGAAGCGAACATTCCGGCCATGCGCTATAATCAGATGGATGACGTCTTGGCGGACCCGCATCTCGCAGCGGTCGATTTCTTCCAGACCCGCAATCACCCAGACGCTGGCAAGTATCGCAGCATGAAGCATCCGGTCGAATTCAGTGCGACGCCTGCAAATGTCGCAATCGATCCGCCACGACTGGGCGCCGACACGGACACGGTGCTGGCGAGCCTCGGACTTTAATCCCGAGACCCGCCAGACCCTCAATCATTGCTGAGTTTTTTCGCGCGCAGCTCTTTCTTGTTGAGCTGACGCTTGGCGATGATGCGCCAGGCCGCCGACTCGTCTGAGCCACCCTTTGTCAGCGCTTGCCGCAAATTATAACCGTCCAATCGGCGTCCGAACGTGTCGACCGGCACATGATCGGTGTCCAGCTGAAACCAGCAACCGCGATGCTTCGCCAGGAAACGCGTCTCGGTCAGGACAAGCAGATCCTGGACGCGAACGCCCTTGGCGCGGCGTTTACGATCCGCC
>JBCCCT010000047.1:0-19322 GCA_039033355.1 Pseudomonadota bacterium
CCGACCGTGACCAGCAATGTGTTGAGCGGTGTCGGCGCGTTCCCGCACATGCAGCAACTCGCCACGCGGCTCGACTACTCGGCCGAGGATGCGAATTACACGCTCGCTTTGACCTCTCTGTCGGCCCGTCTGGAACGGCGCAGCCTGATCATTCTGTTTACCGACTTTGTTGATACGATCTCTGCCGAACTGATGCTGGAGAATATCAAGCGCCTGATGGATCGGCATCTGATTATCTTTGCCTGTTTTGAAGACGAACAATTATCCGAGATGATCGAAGCCGAGCCGCGCACCGCCGATCTGGTCTCGCGCGCCGTCGTTGCCGATGGCTTGTTGAAAGATCGCGAAGTGGTGCTCCGCAAGCTCGAACATCTCGGCGTTCAAGTGATTGAGACCCGGCCGGAACGATTCAGCGCTGACCTGGTCTCGCGCTATCTCGATATCAAGCGGAGGGAAATGCTGTGAGCGATCGCGTGATGAAATCCTATCGCTTTCGGGAAGAGCGCGAAGCCGATTGGGCGGAACTCGACCGGATCGTTCGCGTGGCAGAGAATAAGGGAGTGAAGGGTCTGTCGGATGATGACCTCACAGACTTGCCGCACCTGTACCGGCAGGCGGTCTCGTCCCTGTCTGTGGCGCGAAACATCTCGCTCGATCAGAATGTTATCGCCTATCTCGAGACCCTGTGTGCACGCGCTTATTTCTTTGTCTATGGCACGCGCGCGCGGATGGGTGAGCGGATCGCGCAATTTTTCGCGCGCGATTGGCCAGCAGCGGTCAGCGCAGCACGCGGCCCGACGCTCCTGGCGTTCCTGTGCCTGTTTGGCGGCGGTCTGCTAGCCTTTTTCCTGACCCTGAATGACAATGAGTGGTACTGGACCTTTCACAGCGGCTGGGACGCGCGTAACCCGAATGCCACGTATGACGAATTGCGAGCAACTCTGTACACGGAGGACCTCGATGTTGTGGACATGTTGGGGGCGTTTGCGGCGCAGCTCTTCTCGCACAATAGCGGGATCGCCATCTTTGCCTTCGCCCTCGGCTTCGCGTTTGGAATTCCGACCGCTGTGCTATTGATCTATAACGGGGTCTATCTGGGCAGCTTTTATGCCGTGTTCTGGCAGAAGGGTCTCGCCTATGAATTGACGGGCTGGCTCTTCATCCATGGAGTGACGGAATTGTTCGCCATCATTCTGGCGGGCGCGGCCGGGTTCATGATTGGCGGCGCCGTGGCGTTCCCGGGCCGAAAGTCGCGCCTGGAATCGATGCGCGGTGCCGGCGAGAAAGCCGCCATGGTGATCATAGGTGCAGTCATCATGCTCTTCCTCGCCGCCCTGTTGGAAGGGTTTGGACGGCAGCTGATCAATGTCGATGAGGTTCGTTACGCGATTGCTGGTACAAGCTTGATCCTCTGGCTCGGCTATTTCTACATTCCGCGACGCGGCGAGGTCGATCGACGTGACTGATACGACCACCATCGATGCCGTGGAAGAAGGCAAACGCCGCCGCGCGCGGATGCGCTATCGCGAACAGGCTGCCAAACAGAACCGCACCCTGGTGACACCGGAGGGCGCGGTTCTGAACCTCAAGATCTCGACGTTTGGCGAGCGGTTTGGTGCCTTTGTTCTGGATATTGGCCTGCAATTCATTCTGATGTTCGTGATCATCTGGGCCATTGCGACGGTGGCCGGCGCCTTCGACTTTCGCGGCTGGCAAATTGCCGGCGCTGTGGCGCAGGTCCTGATCTTCTTTGTCCGGAATTTCTATTTCATTTTCTTCGAGATTGGCCGCAAGGCCGCGACCCCCGGCAAGCGGGCGCTCGGTTTACGCGTTGCCGATCGCCGCGGCGGGCGGTTGACCGCCAATGCCGTGATCGCCCGAAATTTCCTGCGTGAGCTGGAATTCTTCCTGCCGCTTACGGTCCTGTTCAGTTTCGGGGGCGACGGTGTTGCAGGCTGGATCAACTGGTTGCTCCTCCTGTGGTGCGCTGTGTTTGTACTGTTTCCACTGTTCAACAAGGACAAGCTGAGAATTGGCGATCTGGTGGCGGGGACTATGGTCATCCACGCCCCGAAAGTCCGCCTGCTCAAGGATATCGCATCGGTCGAACCGGTGAGCGGCGGCGCCATCGTCTTCTCAACCGAGCAGCTGGAGGTTTATGGCATTCATGAGTTGCACGTTCTTGAAGATGTGCTGCGTCAGTCGACGGATGAGATCAAGGAAAGCGTCGCCAATCGCATCGCCAAAAAAATCGGCCATTCGCCGCAACCGGGCGAAACGGCCCTGGCCTTTCTCGAGGCTTATTATGGCGGACTGCGGCGGCGGCTGGAACAGCGCATGCTGTTCGGTGACCGCAAGGAAGACAAGTATGATCGCAAATAGAGGCGGCTAGCGCGTCGCCCAGCGATCCTCCGTGATCTGAATGACGTGATCCGCATCTTTCTTGACCACCAGATCGGCATGGTCGCGCAAGGGCAGGATATGGTTCTCTAGATTGGGCAGGTTGATCGCGGCCCAGACGGACTTTGCAAATGTGATCAGTTCAGGTTCCGACATATGCCGGAACTGCGCATAGAAACTGGTCGGGTCATGCTCTGCCGCATGCCAGAACCGCAAGAACCGTTCCAGGAACCAGGCTTCGATATGATCCAATTCGGCATCGAGATAGATTAAAAGGTCGGGCTCATGCGGGGCCGCCTGCGCCGCGACGCGCGGCTGAAAGCCCAGGCCCTCCATGATCAGGATCTCAACCGGCTCGAGGCGGCGGGTGAGAGCTGGGTCCGGGTCAAACGTGATATGGCTATAGCCTGGAAAGTCCGTGGCGCCGTCACGGATGCTCGCAATCGCGGCCTCCATGGCGGGTCGATCATAGGTTTCCGGGAACCCCTTTTTCTGGAACAGGCCTTGTTCGCGCAGAAACGCTGTCGGAAACAGGAACCCGTCTGTCGAGACGGTCTCAACCGTAAGGCCTGCGCTCAGAGTTTCGTCCAGATGCCGGGCCAACGTGCTTTTGCCAGAGGCCACGGAGCCGGTCAGCGCGATGACCAGATCCGATTGTTCCGAATGGATCTCTCGCACCCGCTCGGCCAGGGCCTCGATGCCTTGCGTCATGGGGACGTTTTGCTCTGTCATCGTCAACCTTCTTCGCCGTATCTCAGCGCGACTTTAGGAGTCAGAAGACGGCCTGCCAAGAAACTCGTGAAGCTGGCGCATGAAGACCTCATACTGGTCGTGATGTAGCCAGTGACCGGCCTGGTCGATCAGGCTCACGCGAGCATTTCGAAACGCTGTCGCCCTTCCATCCTCGGCTGGATTTGAGGCCCAGCTGTCGGCGCCATAGACGAGCCAGGTTGGACAGGTGATCTCACCCCAGAGATGCACGACCTGGTCATGCGTCAGATCAGCCGGCGACCGCCCCATGCCGGCTGGATCATAGGCCCAGCTCACCGTGCCATCGGCATTCTGTTTGAGTCCCGTCACCGTCAAATGGTGGATCAGGTCTTCCGGTAAGTGTTCGAATGCGGCCTGCATGCGCGCTTGCGCGGTTGCGACATCCGCCATGATGCGGGGCGTGCGGTCGGACATTTTCTGCCGCTGTTCAAGCCAATCATGCAGCCTCTGGGTGATCGGCGTCGCCTGACGTTCCGCAAGCATGCGCGGGGAGGGTCCAAGGCCTTCCAGGGCCACGAGCTTCTCAATCGATTCCGGAAACAGGCCCGCATAGCGAAGCGCGATATTGCCGCCGAGCGAATGGCCGATCAGGGTGAAGCGTTCAATCGCCAGATGCATGATCAGGCTGCGCAGATCATAGACGAAATCCATGATCGTATAGTCGCCGTCGCTGACCCAATCGCTCTGTCCGTGGCCGCGCAGGTCTGGCGCGATGACCCGATAGGACTGGCTCAACTCCCCGGCCACCCGGTCCCAGCTGCGTTTTTGGTCGCGGCCGCCATGCACCAGAACCAGCGGCGGCGCATCGGCTTGCCCCCATTCACAAAAGGACAAGGTCAGGCGTTGCGATGAAAACGTATCGTGTCGATCAGGTGCAGTCATGCCGCCTAGCTAGTGCGCGTCGCATGCGATGACGAGCCCTGCTGCCGCGTAAACCTTGTAACCGACCAAAGGGCTTGCCACATGGCGTCCTTCGTTTTTAAGGAGGGCGCCATGACGCCGTCAAATATTCCCATGGATGATTTCGTCGCCGGTTTCAGCCCGCAAGGCTTGCCCGTGCGCGGCCGCGTGATCCGTCTGTCGGAAGGCACCATCTCTCCGATATTGAAGCGCCATGCCTATCCCGACCATCTGGCCGAAATTCTCGGCGAGGCTGTCATGCTATCGGCTCTGGTTGGATCCGGGATGAAGTTTCAGGGCAAGGTCCTAGCCCAGGCAGAAGGCGATGGACCGACCTCAATGCTGGTCGGGGAATATACCAAGGCGGGCGGCTTGCGCGGATATGCCAAGCACGAGCCGGAGCGCTGGGCCTGGCTCGACAAGGTGAATAAGGGCGACAAGCCGCACATGCCGCAACTGTTTGGCGCCATGGGCCGGCTCGGCCTGATCATTGTCTATGACAATACCGACCTCAAACCGTATCAGGGCATTGTGCCTTTGGCGAAAGGCTCTCTGGCTGAGTGTGCAGAGGATTATTTCCGACAGTCCGAGCAAGTTGAAACCCGGCTCCGCCTGGCCGTGCAAAAGGATGCATCTGGCGGATGGCGCGCAGGCGGCATGATGATTCAGAAAATTGCTGGCGATGAGGCCCGCGGCGACACGGAAGAAGGCTGGCGCGAAGCTGAAGCTCTATTTTCCACGCTGACCCTGGAAGAACTGACCGACCCGGCGCTGCCGGCGCCCGATCTGGTCTATCGCCTCTTCCATGAAGGCGGGGTCGCTATGGAGTCCGACGCTCAGGTATTGAATGATGTCTGCACATGTAATCGCGATCGGCTTGTCGGCACGCTGCAAGGCATGGCGGATGAGAGCTTGCGTGAAATGGTTGAGCCAGATGGCACTTTGAAAATCGACTGCCAGTTCTGTTCGCGCAGTTACAGTATCGCGATTGAAGAAGTCACGCGTGCAACCAATTAGGCCGCATACGCGGTACGGTCGGCAAATCGCTTCAATATGCGGTTCTGAGCAGGTGTTTGCTCACGCCCAATCGATGCTTTGTGGTACAGCCGCCCTGGGCTTGAACCGAAAATGTTTCTAATGCTCCGATTGAAGTTCGGGCGAGATGTGAACCCCCAGCGAAGTGACGCCTGTTTTATGCCGCCGCGCACATGGGCGGCGTTCGATAGGTCGATCGCCGCGCGAATGGCGCGTCGGCGCATGATATAGTTTCGGACGCCTCCTTGTTTCTCGAACATGCGGAACAAGGAGGCTCTGGACAGTCCGAAATTCGCCAGGACGGTCGATACAGAGAGATCGGGATTCCCCAGGTTGTGTTCGATAAATTTGCTGATCTGCTCTCGCAGCGCGGTTCGAAAATGGGCGCGCACGTCTTCTCGTTGAGGGCGCACACCCAAATTCACCTTTAAGAGGGCAAAGAAACGGTGCAGCAAAGCCGGCGGCAAAGTCGATGCCCCATCGGTCAAACTCGCATACAGGTCGGTCATGCAGGTGTGGAGCAGCTGTCCGCTCGGATTCGTAACCTCAATGACGCGTTCTTTGCCAAAAACGTCATTAGGCAAGGCGAGTATGGACTTTGGCACGAAGACGGTTTGCACCCGAAACCGACTGTTTATGGTTTGCAGGGCGCGAGAGTGATCCAGGACATAAATTGGCCCGGGAACGCGATCGATCACGCAATCATCAGAATATCCCTGCTCGGTGCCGGACAGAAACCGCGCGACCGAGATGAGATGGCCGCCATTTTGGCTTTCCTGCTGGGTTTGCGTGCGGGCGAAAGGATTGCTCTCACCGTATCCGAACACGCAAAGATCGGTTTGCCACGCGATCGCGGCATTTGCGGCGCGTTCATTTTCGGAGGCAATCGGTGACACCCGAAACATTGGCGCCATGATGGACCCATACTCTTCAGCGCACCCTTCAAAGGCGTTCATGCGAACGTCTATCGATCGTGTAGCTGAGGCCAATATGGCAACCATGTTTACACCTTTTGCGTCAGCCTACTCGCTTCGACACGCACATCCCAAACTCCTGTACAGCCTTCAGAATTCGCCGCGATTGACGCGCCTTGTCATTGTCATGACGTCTCAAACGGTACAATGGACGGTCGATCTTGCCACGAAACCGGTCTAAGCGCACCCTATGGCGAGACAGTTTCTGCGCGCCCCTGTACAGGCGATCGCAGATATTCGTATAGACTATCCTTCAAGGAGGGCGACCTGATGACGGCTGATCCAGCACTAAAGCTTGATGGATTTCTACCCTATCGACTATCTGTTCTGTCCAATGCGGTGTCTCGCAAGATCGCGAAAATCTACGAAGAAGAGTTCGACCTGTCGGTCTGGCAGTGGCGGATCATCGCTGTGCTTGGTGAACGCGAAGGGCTGACCAGTACAGAAGTTGCGCAGCGCACCCTGATGGATAAACCCACCGTCAGTCGTGCCGCCGCAAGCCTGATCGAGCGCGGCATCCTTGAGCGCCACATCGATCGGGATGATCGCCGACGCGCACCCATGCGCCTGACCGATGAAGGCCAGGCGATCTATGCCGCCGTTATTCCGCTCGCCAGGGCCAGCGAGCAGGAATTGCTGGATGCGCTTAGCGAAGAAGAAATCAATGTGCTGCACACATTGCTCAGTCGTCTGTCAGCCGTGGTATCGCCTGATATGCCACTATGGGGAGATGACGACTAAAGGAGGGACAGACATGGTCGGTGGGATCACAGACGCTATTTTTACGTCATTGGTAGAACAACGCCCTGAATTCAAGAATTCGATGAGAGTCTGGACGGAGGTGCTCGAACCAGCTTTGGCAGAACGCGAATCGGAACGCCGTTCGATCATCTCCAAGGCGCGGAAACGCACAATCTGGACCGGACTTGCGGTCGGCGTGATTGCGATTTGTGTCCTGTTCCTGACTGGTGGCGCGGCGCCAGTCTTCACGCTGATCGCGGCGGGTGGCGTGACCGCCATTGCCAGCGGGGCGGCCTGGATCCCGCTCTTTTCGGTCAAGTCGGAAACCAAGCAATTGGTGGTTGGTGCGGCCGCTGAATCTTTCGGATTCAAGTATGACACCCTGCATCCTGATGTACGGGGCATATCAAACTGGAAGACCGCAGGAGAATGGATCAAGTCGCAAGCCTCTCAGAAAGCCGGCGCCGCGCAACTGTTTGGCGGCGTCGATGATTCCGCGCCCCCAACGCCCGCTTTCGATGTCCTCAAAGAGGCCAAACTGCTTCCAGGCTATGATAGTCGCAAGTTTGAAGACCTGATCGAAGGTGATCGCGCCGAGACGCATTTTTCGCTGGTCGAGTGCAAACTGACGGAAGAGCAGGGATCCGGCAAGAATCGGCGCACCGTGACCACGTTTCAGGGTCTGCTCTTCCACATTCAATACCCGGATCGGTTCCTCGGCCGAACCCTGATCGCGCGTCAGGGCTGGTGGAAAGGCTTTTTTGGCGACAAGTCGCTTCAGAAAGTCGATCTGGTGGCGAAAGAGCTCGAAGACAATTTCACCATCTATTCCAATGACCAGGTCGAAGCGCGCGCGTTGCTGACCCCGGACCGAATGGAACGCCTGATCGCACTGGAACGACACTTCAAGGGCGGCAAATTGCGCGGCGTCTTTGAAGGCGACCATCTGACATTGGCGCTGGAAGCAGATGATCAATTCGAAGCCGGTTCAGTCTGGAAACCCCTGGTTGATCCAGATCGATATATCAGCGCCCTCACCGAAATCGGACTGGTCTGTGATGTCATCGATGGTTTCCTGACCCGCGAATGGGTCAAGGACAAACTCTGATAATCTGGATGCTTTCAAGCGTTTAGCAACGCTTCGGTCCCTGATTTGCATTACATATGGCGGATGGGCGCAAGATGATTGTGGGCTGGCGGCTCATGATGAAGCTTGGGAGCAATAGGCAAGTCGATGTCGACGAGACTGTTACAGGATATAGACCATCGCGCACGCACCGCGCCACGCGCCTGTATGGCGGCGCTCAAATCGCTCGAAACCCCTGCAAATGATACAGTTGACGTCATGGATGCGCGCTTGCCATCGCGGCGTATTGGCGTCAGCCGCGCCAGCCTTCGAATGCTGCTCAAACTTGCAGATTGCGTCATTGCAACCGCCATTGTGGCCGGTTTTCTGCTTCTGTCGGGCACAGGTATTCTCTCTGCAACCGTGTCTCAAATTCTGCCATTTGCGATGATTCCCGTCGTTGCCGTGTGGGGCTTGAACATCTCATCCGCCTATCGCCTTTTGCGCAAGCGGGACATGATTGATCACATGCTGGCGACGGCCTATGGCTCCGGTCTGCCATTGGCCGCACTTGGGGCATTCACGGAAATGGTTGATGGTTCGCCATCCGCAGGCTGGGTGATCCCGGCCATCTTTGTCACCTGGCTGGCGCTCAATTTTGTCCACGCCATCGCCTTGATCCTTGGCCGTCAATTTGTTCGAGCTGGATGGTTGAGCGAGAATGTCGTGATTGTCGGAGCGACGCCAAATGCGCGCCGCCTGATCGAACGCAATTCGAATACGCATGAACTGAACATTGTCGGTATCTTTGACGATCGCCTGTCTCGCGCACCGAAGCGCCTCAAGGGCGCGCCACTGCTCGGCCGACTTGATGACTTGTTCACCTGGGAGCGGTTGCCCGAGATTGACCGGATTGTCGTCACCGTCACTTCGGATGCCCGCGATCGGGTGCGCGACATGGTGGAACGCCTGCGCGTCCTGCCTCAACGCGTCGTGCTCTTGCTTGACCTGGACGGCTTTGATCCGGAATCAGAAAGCCTAGCAGAAATCGCCCACTCGCCCGCCGCCTATGTATCGGGTCAGCCGCATGATGCGCGTCGGGCTTCCTCCAAGCGGATATTCGATCTCTGCATCGCTACAAGCATGCTGATCGTTCTGAGCCCGTTGCTCGCGATCCTGGCGCTCGCCATCAAGATGGAAAGTCGCGGCCCCGCCATTTTCCGACAGAAGCGGCATGGCTTTAACAATCAGATCATCAAGGTCTGGAAGTTCCGTTCAATGCGTGATGACCCACAAGCGGCAGAGCACATGACCCATCAGACGGTGGCAGATGACCCGCGGGTCACCCGCATAGGTCGGTTCATTCGCCAGACTTCGCTGGATGAACTGCCGCAACTGATCAATGTCATCAGAGGCGAAATGTCGATTGTTGGTCCGCGTCCGCATGCGGTTGGCATGACCACCGAAGAACAGGAAGTTCAGAATATTGTCGGCGATTATGCGCATCGCCATCGGGCCAAACCCGGCATTACCGGCTGGGCCCAGATCAATGGCTCGCGCGGTCCCGTCCACACCAAGGCGCTGGTCCGTGAGCGCGTGCGCCTTGATATGGAATATGTAAACCGATCGGCGCTATGGTTCGATCTTTACATTATCCTGATGACCCTGCCCCGCCTGTTGGGTGACGCAAAGACCATTCGCTGAGCATGTCCGCTTTTCCCCTTTCCGCGCCCGATGAGGCCGATACGACTGACCGGCCGGGTTTGGAGACCGGGCGAACGTCAGAAGGAGAAGATATTGTCTCCAATGGCAAAACCGGTGATGCCCGTATCAGCATTTGCGTGCCGGTCTGGCGTGACAGCGCAGATGCCTTGTTGAGCACGTTGACCCGCATGAAGGGGGCGGATCAATGCACGCTTTTGCTGTTTGACGATGGCTCGCATGATCCGTATTTGCTGCGCCAGTTAACGCGGCAGATCCTGCGCTTTCCCGGGCCAGCCCGTCTGATCGCTTCGCCCCGGAATTCTGGCCGAAGCCACGCGCGCAATCGTTTGCGCGACCTTGCTGAGACCGAGTGGATTCTGTTCCTTGATGCCGATATGCAACCGGACGATGAGGCCTTCCTGGACCGCTACCTGGATGCGATTGATGCGCTGGCAGGGCCTGCCCTCGTCGCTGGCGGGTTCAGCCTGAAACACGCACGCCCAACTCGCAAAACCCGGCTTCACGCGGCCCAGTCGCAAGCCTCGGAATGCGTTCCAGCTTCGGTCCGCGCCCAATCACCTGGGCGGTTTGTGTTCACGTCGAATGTGCTGGTCCATCGAGACATTCTCAGCACGATCTCATTCGACCCCGGATTTCAGGGTTGGGGATGGGAAGATGTCGATTGGGGATTGCGGGTCGCGGAACAGTTTCCGGTCGACCATATCGACAATACGGCGACGCATCTCGGCCTCGACCATGAGGCCAAACTGATCAGAAAATACGCTCAATCCACGGATAATTTCCTCAGACTGATCGACCGCCATCCTGATCAGATGAAGCAAACCGCACTCTATCGGGCTGCGAAACGCTTAAGCGCCATACCTGGATTGTCGGTCCTGTCGGCCATATTGCGTCGCCTCGCCCGATCGCGATGGTTGCCCATGCGCGTCCGTCTCCTGTCACTTAAACTATTTCGAGCTGCCATATATGGAGCGCGACTTTGATCAGTGTCGTGATCCCCACGTTCAACCGCCCGGACGGCTTGAAGCGCGCGGTCACCAGCGTGTTTCACCAGACCCTGACTGCCGACGGGTTTGACCTGATCATCGTTGATAATACGCCTGACCATTCGGCATCCGAGGCCATTGCTGAACTTAAATCCGCCTGTCCCGACACGATCCATCTGATCGCCCTGCATGAACCCGCGGCCGGCGTTGCAAATGCAAGGAATGCCGCCATGCGTGCGGTCAAATCCGAACTCGTCGCTTTTCTGGACGATGATCAATCCGCCCCCAAGACCTGGCTCGAAACCTTGTTGCAATCCTATCGGGCCTACCCGGCTGCCGTGACCTTTGGTCCGGTCCGAACCACATTGCCGACCGGGCAACGTCGCCATCAGCGTTATTTCGAAGCCTTTTTCTCGCGCGATCCGGATCTCCAGAATGGCTATATCGAGACCTCTTTTGGCTGTGGCAATGCGTTGGTCGATTTTTCCAAAGTGCCCGGGCATGCCCCCTGGTTCGACGTGTCCATGAATGAGAGTGGCGGTGAAGATGACGTCCTGTTCGCGCGCATTCGCGACGCCTTCGGGCGGTTTGCCTGGGCGGCCGACGCCCCCGTCTGGGAGCATCCGCCAATCGCCCGCGTTTCGCTCAATTACACTCTGAAACGCGCCTTCTCTTATGGTCAGGCGCCGATCACACTGGCGCGGCGAACATCAAACCATGCCGTTTTCCTGATTCTGCTCTGGATGTTGATCGGCGCCGGTAAGACGCTTTGGCACGGCAGTATTTGGCTGCTGCTCAGCCTCGTTCGCCATCCGGAGCGGGCATTCCAGCTCGACAAAGCCGTGCGCGGTCTCGGCAAAATACTCTGGTGGGTCGATTTGAGATTCTATGGCGCCGCAGTCCTGAAGAACAAGGCGACTAGCTCGGCGTCGCCAGCTGCGCCAGCGCTCTCGACAAGGACGGAACAGGCTTAACTGGCACGATCCGCTTCGGACGCATGCTCAGCTTCGCCGCCAGCGCGACATAGATCAGCCAGACAATTGAATTCTGTTGCAGAGAGGCGCTTTCTGACAGGCTGAACAGGAAGAATTGCGCGATAAAGGCGAGCGCGAAGAGACCCGTCCAGGTGGTCACCGCCGCCAGAATGGCGCGCGATGTGGTCAGCAGGAAATCCAGAGCCAGGAATAACAGCCCGACCAGGCCGAGCGCGACCGTCACCTCAAGCCAACCATTATGCGCGGTTGGCGCGTCCCATTGCAGCGCCTCGCGCAGCCAATTGCCAGGCGTGCTTTCCGGCGCCCAGAACGCGCCATAGCCATAGCCAAGCCAGGGTCGGTCTTCGATATTATCAGCCAGCGCGAACCAGATATCCGTGCGCCCGGTCAGCGTCGCGTCCCGTCCGAGCAATTGGAAGACCAGATCGGGCGCAAGCACGAAGACCGCGCCGCCAGCCATCACTGTGATCACCCCCAGCCAGAGAGTCAGTAACCCGACTCGAACGCCTTGCTTCATCCAGGCGCCAATCGCCAATATCCCCAGCCCGACGAGAAGACCAAGAAGCGAGCTCTTCGACGTCGAGAGCAAGACCAGCGCAATGCTCAAAACCAGCGCGCCACTCCAAAGCCAGCGATGCTTGCCATCCATGATAGCCAGAAAAGCAGCGAAGATGGCCGCGCGGGCCATATGCCCACCCAGCTGGTTCTTCTCGAAATACAGGCCCTGCCAGGCGCCGACATGAACCTCCTGCATCCGTCCGAAAGAGGGCACCAGGATCGCCGTGACGAAACTGACAAGCGCCACGACCAGCCAGGCCACTGCAAATCCGCGCAGCAAGGTCTGCCAGCTATAGCGCGTGCCGATGAACAATCCGGCCAGGGTCGTCATCACGATGGCAAAGCTTCGACGTGCGGACAGGCCAGGATCAATCGACCAGAGAAAGGACAAGGCGCACACCGCCAGCAATGCCATCAGGAATGGGAGGCGGAGACAGACTTGCGCGATGTCTCTCGCCTTCCACAGGGCGCCGACAAATGCGACGCCATAAATCGGCAACCACAAGAATCGCAGGATGGGGGAGCCATCGGTAGCGCTTTCATCTGACAAGAGGCGCGGCAACAGCCCTTGGCTGAAGATCAACAGGACGACAACCAGGAGCAGGAATTCCAGCCTTCCGACCGGGCTATGGGACGTTGTCGCCCGAAGATCAGGCGCCGAAGCGGTCAGCGAATTGGGCATCGCCGCGTATCCTGTTCATGACAACGCCGAGTACACGTCCATTCTGAGCTTCCAGCTCCTGGCGTGCCGCCTCTATCTCCTGCGCCGTGGACTGATCAGCCGTAACGACCAGGATGATGCCATCCACGACCGAGGCCATCGTCATCGCCGCCGAAGATCGTTCCAGAGCCGGCGCATCGACGATCGCCCAGCTCGAAATTCCGCGCAAAGCCTGCCACCAGCCAGGGGCCTGCTGGGTGCGGACCTTCTGACCTGCTTTCAACCGGTCGCCGCGAAACCGGGTGACCAGAAGTGGCAGGCCATCAATGTCATGGGCGGTCAGCAATTTGCTCTGCCGCGCACCCTCAACGTGCGGCGTGATCCGGTAGATCGGTTCCTCACGCAGGGACGCATCATAGGCGCGTCCTGGTTTGCCGACGTCTCGAGCGAAACCGTCCTGGAATCCTTGAAAGACCGGATTGCGGCGCAAATCGAGATCCACCATCCAGACCGGCTTGTCGGACCGGCGGGCAGCGATACAGGCAAAACTGCCGGCCAGGCTGGTGACGCCTTCGCCAATGCGGGCCGAGGTGAACATGATCACCCGACCGCCAGACGCAGGGGCGCTGACCCGGCCCGTGGCCCGCCATACCGGCTCCAAATCCTCACGAAGATCGCGCATGATGTGTCACGTCCAGACAGTCTTGGCTCAGCGCTATCATGATCTTGGTTAACGGGATTTTGCAAATCGTAAGGATTACGCCCGGCGAACAGATCCCAGCACCGGTAGACCGACCGTTTTCTGCAGCGAGCTTGGAGTCGCGAATCCGCGTTTTGAATAGGCGCTCAACAGGCCGAAAATCAAAGCTGTGAATCCCGCGAACAGGACAGACAGGACCGCGACCGGCAATTTCAGGCTGCTGCCCTTGATTGGCACCGTCGGTGGCTCCGTGACTTTGACACTGTCTGCTTCCTGCGCCGTGAGGCCGGCCACGGTGCCTTCACGCTGGATCTGCTCGGCGATGGTGCGCACGCTGGTTTCGATCAGATCGCGATTGCGCAGCAACTCATTCCAGGTCGGTTCGAGCAAGGTGAACCGGTTCAACTTGGCTTCCACGGAGCGGAGCTGGCGCTGCAACTCTGCCTCTTGCCGCTGCAAGGAGGCGGCCTCGGCTTCGAACGTATTGAACGACGATTCCAGGGCCTGATAAGTCGGGTTTGGCCCCCGACGTACCGTGCCGACTGGCGAATCCTGCGCCGCCAGAAAGGCGCGCAACTCAGCGATCCGTCGATCAATCGCCTGCACGCGGCGACTGTCGGGTGTGTAATTGACCAGCGCCTGGTTGCGTTCAATTTCCAGTTCGCGCAGCTGTTGGGCACTTGAATCCTCGACATAAAGGTCAAGCTCCGCGGGTGTTTCCGCCAGCTGAATGCGCGTCCGCGCCAATTGTCCCTGTACCGCGCTGGCCCGCGCTTGCACCGTGAACAACTCGTTCGAGATGACTGAGTAGAGGTTCTGCGCCGTTGACCGCTCACTGGCAAAATCGCGAACCTCAGTTTCGGTCAGGAAGATGCTGATCGCCGCTTCCGCTTCCAGCAACTCGCCTTCGATCCGCTTGCGCTCGGCCCGCAGCTGATCGACCGGGCGGCTGCCAAACAATTCCGCGCGGCGCTGCAGATAAACAGCCAGGGCCGCGTTGAGGATCTCCGCCGCGACTTGCGGATCTTCATGTTTGAACCCGACCGAGATAATGTTGGAATTTGGAGAGGCGTCTGCCCAGAACCCGACTTGTAGGGCGGCAACACCCTTTTGATAGTACTCGAACTCAATCGGGTCCTTTGCAGCGGGGGCAGATCGAGCGACTTCCTTGTCGCGCGCTTCGGCCAGTTCCGGGTAGATGCGGTCCAGCGGGAAACGCGACAGGGTGCGTTCGGCGACCAATTGGGTCTTCAGGATTTCCAGCTCGCCCTGGATCACTTCCTGAATGCCGGGACCCGGATCGAAACTCGGATCGCTCAGGATGGAGCTGGATCGGACTTCGTCGCCGGAGGTCACATACAGCGCCGAACGGGACTCATAGGTTTTGGGCATTTGAAACGCGAAAAACAGACCGATGGCGAAAATGGGCAGCCCGATCAGCAGCATCAGCCATTTGGCCCGCCACAGGTGCAGCGCCAAATCCGCCATGCCGAGACGGGGCCGCGACGGCATATAGCCGGCATCGGTCTGTACGACCCCCGATGGGCCCCAGTCAGCGAGATCGGCCATCGTTCCGGGCTCCGAGCGCTCTTTCCTTCGAATTCTTCATACAGGCTTGATACTTCCTTAAACATTAACGCAGACGGTCTGACTGGGTAAATTTGTCGTTGAAAAGCTCCATGAGTCGCTTGCTTGGCCTTGCTCTGCTTTCGTTAATGATCGCGTCCTGCCAGTCCGGCGGGCCGGTTGAATCCGCTGTTTTCCCGCAAAAGGAATGGCGCCACGAGGACGGCGCCGACGCCTTCTATCTGCTTGCGCCCGGCGATGAACTGGATGTCATTGTCCATACCGCACCAGAACTCAATCGCACTGTCACCATTGGCCCGGACGGCCGCTTCCGCATGCCTTATTCCGGTCCGATCCTGGCCGCTGCGCGGACTGTGGACGAGGTTCGGGAAGGCATTCAGTTCGCAATGTCGCGGGAGCTGAATGATCCGGACATTGACGTCTTGCTGGTCGGAACGCCGTCGCAACGTGTCTTTGTTGGCGGCGATGTGACCAATCCTGGCCTGTTTGACATGCCGGGCCTGATCGATCCTCTGCAGGCGATTATCATGGCGGGCGGCGTCACCAATGAGGGACGGGCCAGCACCGTGATCCTGATGCGCCGCATGCCGGGCGGCGAGGTCAAGTCGGCTGTGTTCGATCTGAAAGCCGGAATTTACGATCCGAGCCTGGCCGACTGGGCACCATTGCGTCGGTTCGATGTCGTCTATGTCACGCGCAAGCCGATTGCCAATCAGAACCTGTTTGTCCGGCAATATATTCGCGATGCGCTGCCAATCGACTTCTCGCTCTTCTACGACATTGCCGGCAACAACCGTTAATCAGGCCTTTTATCGCTGACCAGAAGCGCTTATGCGGTGGGAAACCATTCTCAACGGAGCTTCCCGCTATGGCTGACGCCGAAAACACAATCATCATGGAAACCACCAAAGGCACAGTGACAATCGATCTGCGTCCGGATCTGGCCCCTGGCCATTGCGCGCGGATCAAGGAATTGGCGCGCGAAGGCTTTTATGACGGCATCATCTTTCACCGCGTGATTGATGGCTTCATGGCACAAGTCGGCTGTCCGAACGGCACCGGCATGGGCGGCTCGGACAAGCCAAACCTGCAGGCCGAGTTTAACCCGGAGCCACATGTCCGCGGCACCTGTTCCATGGCCCGCACCAACCAGCCGAACTCGGCCAATTCGCAATTCTTCATCTGTTTCGAAAGTGCCGGCTTCCTCGACAATCAGTACACGGTCTGGGGCCAGGTCAGCGAAGGCATGGACGTGGTTGATCAGCTGCAAAAGGGCGAGCCACCGCGCAACCCGGATTCCATTGTCTCTATGAAAGTTGCTGCAGACAGCTAAAGTTCAGGTTGAACAAACGAGACTGGACGCATGGCTTCGGCGAAAAGCAGGCGCAATATGAAATGGTGGAGTGGTCGATTGCTCGGCTCACGCATCGCGCGCCTGATTTTTGCGTCCAATCTGGCGGGTCTGATCGTCCTGATCGTCGGCGCCATGGTGCTGAACGAAATGCGGGCGACCTTCGTCGTATCGAAAAAGACAGACCTGGTCGGACAAGCGCAGCTTCTGTCCAACCTGATTGGCGATGAGGCCGCTTATGGCGAGCCTCAGCCGGTGCTTGATGATGGGCTGGCCAAGGATGTGATGGCGTCGCTCTCGCTGCCACAAAGCATGCGCGGCAAGATCTATGATCTGGAAGGCAATCTGGTTGGCGACTCCTACTTCCTTTCAGATCGGGTGATTGTCGAAAACCTGCCACCGCTGCAGGACCCGGATCGCCTGACCGTCTGGAGCCGGTCTTTGTCGGACTGGGCGGTCGGCGTACTAAGTTCGTTTCGTCCCTCCGAAGGCGATGATGCCGTCCGCGCCATCTCTTTTGAGGAAGAGTTTGCCGAAGCCCTGATCGGAAATGAGGCAGCAAGCCAGAGGTTCAATGATCGCGGCCAGCGCATCATCTCCGTGTCCCTGCCCATCCAGCATGTCACCGCTGTGGTCGGCGTGCTGACCCTGGAATCGAACGATATTGACGCGATCATTCGCGCCGAGCGGACGGCGCTCATTCCGTTCATTGCGGTCGCCATCCTGGTCGCGCTGATCACGTCAGCCCTGCTCACGGTCGGGATCGCCAATCCATTGCGACGGCTGGCCAGCGAGGCCGATCGGATCAAGAGCGGCAGCAGCAACAAGCTTGATCTCGAGAAGATTGCCAAACGTCATGATGAGATCGGTCATCTGGCGCAATCGGTTGAATCCATGACCGAGGCGCTGTTCGAGCGGATCACCGCCAATGAAGCCTTCGCTGCAGATGTCGCGCACGAGCTGAAAAACCCGCTCACCTCGATCCGCTCCGCCGTCGAGACCGCTGAGATGGTGCAGGATGATCCGGTGGCGCGGGAGAAATTACGCAAGGTGATCGCCCAGGATGTGAAACGACTCGACCGTCTGATCACTGACATTTCGAATGCCTCACGGCTCGAAGCCGAGATCACCCGGATCCCGACCGAACGGCTCGACATTTCGCGGTTCGTCCGCGATGTCGTGCGGACGTATGACGGGCTCGATCATCAGCGCAATGTGACGGTCAGCTTTCACGACGCGACCATGGATGCTGGCCTGTCCGTTCGCGGCCGCGAAGGACCGCTGGGCCAGGTGCTGCGCAATCTGATCGATAATGCGCGCTCCTTCTCGCCGGAAGGGGATGAGGTGAAGGTGACACTGCAACAGGGGCGGCAAGGGCCTCAAACCACTGCGAAAATCCTGGTCGAAGATAATGGGCCCGGTATCCCGGACGACAAGTTCGAGAAAATCTTCGAACGGTTCTACACGGATCGCCCGGCTGGGGCCGCGTTTGGCAATAATTCCGGCCTGGGTCTGTCCATCGTGGCGCAGATCGTGATGACGCATATGGGCACGGTTGTGGCCGACAATCGCGACGAAGGCGGCGCCAGATTCACCATTGAACTCCCCGCGACATAGTCCGTTTACCCTTTCTACATGAGAATTAACGGCCCCTATTGAGAATAATCGGGAGTTGTGGTATACAATTCTGTCACAACACCATATCCGAGCCATGCTTATGTCGGCATCTTACGAGAGTTTCTCGCCGGCAACGTGGCTCGTTTGCGTAGAAGAAGAGGTCTCCCATATGGCAACAGCAGATGCGGCAACGAAACTGGATTTTTCCGAAGGTCAGAAAATCGTCTATCCTGCGCACGGTGTCGGCACCGTCACTGCGATTGAGCAGCAGCAAGTCGCTGGCATGACCCTGGAAGTCTATGTTGTCTCGTTTGACCAGGACAAGATGATCCTGCGAGTTCCGACAAACCGCGCGATTGCGTCTGGAATGCGGGCACTGGCAGGCTCCAAGCTGGTCGACGACGCCTTGAAAACCCTGGGCGGTAAAGCCCGGATCAAGCGCACCATGTGGTCGCGCCGGGCCCAGGAATATGAAGCCAAGATCAATTCTGGCGATCTGATTTCGATCGCAGAAGTCGTTCGCGACCTGCACCGGATGGAAGATCAGCCGGAACAGTCCTATTCCGAGCGTCAGCTGTATGAAAGCGCGCTGGACCGGATGGCGCGTGAGCTCGCAGCGGTCGAGAGCATTGATCATGACTCGGCCATGGATCGCCTCGCGGAATCACTCGCAAAAAAGAAAAAAGCCGCTTGAAAGAGTGAGCCCGATAGCGGCCAAAAAAGTTAATAGAAACCCCGTCTGAAAGGACGGGGTTTTTTGTTTGGGCAGCGCTGGAGACCCGGCAAGCGGGCGGTTTGGTTTCTGGTTTTGGTCAGGGTCTCAAGACCCTCATCCTGAGCTTGGCGAAGGATAAAGGGTCGGGCTTCCGGGAAGCCCCGCCTCGTCCTTCGTCAGGCTCAGGATGAGGCGTTCGGGGGATTGGGTGAGGCTAGCCTGGTTCGAGACGGACTTTAGTTCCGCCGACGCCAGGCGCAAGCTGGGGTCCATGGCATGAACGTGCCTTTGAGAAGAGTGGAGATGAAGGTCCCTGGACCCCAGCTTGCGCTGGCGTCGGCGGAGAGTTGGGTGATGGCGTGCTCAAAGACCTGTGGGCACAGGTCCTCAACATCTCCCGGCGCGTAGAAGCGCGTATCCAGATCATAAGCCGCAAAGTTCCGGGCCATGCCTTCAAAATACGGCACCCAGGCGCGACCATAGCGATCGACCTGGACAAAAGCCTGACGACCGGTCGCAGCCGACCAGCGATCAATCCGC
>JBCCCT010000048.1:0-19089 GCA_039033355.1 Pseudomonadota bacterium
ATAATGGCCGCCGGGAAAGCGCAAGGCGTCATGACAAGATCATGCAGTTGCCACATTTCATCCCGATCCGGGCATGATTTCGCCCCCGCCCAGGCGTTTCCTGAACGCAAGCAAGACGGGAGCTGACCCATGACCAAGACACTTATCACCGCCGCACTGTTCGCCGCCTCCGCCGCCGCCGCGACGGCACAACCATTGCCAGCCCCGCCGACCGTCAAATACACCGCCCCGGCGAGCTCAACTTGTGCGGCGCAGACGCTACAGGTCTATTTCCCGGCCGGCCAGGCATCGCTGACCAATGCGTCCGAAGCCATGCTGGCTGAGGCCGAACAGAAACTGGCCAATTGCATTATCGGCCCGGTCTCCATCGAGGCCAGCGCAGCCGACGCCGCCTCGCCTCAACAAGCTGAACGGCTCGCAGAAGCGCGGCTCGATACGGTCACCGCCGCGCTGGATCAGCGGAAACTGACGGGCGCAGCTCTGACAACAGAAGTCGAAGCCATCGCGCCGGCCCGATACACCGCGCCTCAGGATCGCAAAGTCGAAATCCGTCTGTCGGCCTGGGCCCCGGAAATCGGCTAGGCCGCAGCAAAATTCTCGAATTGCTCTGTTTCCTCCCAACCGAGCAGCCAACTGCCCCCGGACTCAACAACGAGCCGGGGGCTTTTTTTGTAAGTGTCAGCGCCTCAGTCGAAGAAAGACAGGACGATACAGGCCGCCACAAAAGTCACGACAGTATGCCCGCCATCCACAAACAGACCCATCAGCGAGCCAAACGGCGTGTAGACCGTGTCATAGGCCATCAGCGGCACGCCGATCAGCAGGCTCATCCACAAGCCGAACAAGGCGGCCGTGCCCAGTTTCGAGATGCTCTTCTGCTTCATGTGCCAGCCAAGTCCGAAACTCAGCACCAGCGACAGGACAAAGCCCATCAGCATGGTCATCGGGTCCGGCCCGGCATCTGCGGAGAGCGTCTGCACCCCGTCTGCGGTCAGCCATTGCATGGTTTCCTTCGCCTCATCGGCAAAGAACAGGCCATTGGCGGCCATCCATGGTTCCTGGAATAATAATCCGTACCAGATGAACCCGACAAAAAACATCGCGACGGCGCCCAAGACGACGCCCAGCACGTTGACTCCTGCTATTTTTGGCATTCTTCCCTCCTTAAGGATGTTCCTTTTATCCCATCTCGCGATAAGACGTGGTCAGCTTCTGTGGCTGATTCACATCTAACGCAGGGTAAAGCTTTGTACGGGAAGATAAATCTTGAGTAAACGTCGCATCCTGATCACCTCCGCACTGCCTTACATCAATGGCATCAAGCATTTGGGGAACCTGGCCGGATCGCAATTGCCGGCCGATGTCTATGCCCGCTTCCAGCGGCTGCGGGGTCATGACGTGCTGTTTATCTGCGCCACCGATGAACATGGCACGCCGGCCGAACTCGCAGCGCAGGATATGGGCATCAGCACGCAGGAATATTGCGACCATTATCACACCATCCAGAAAGATCTGGGTGCGGGATTTACGCTGTCTTTTGACTGGTTCGGACGTTCCTCCAGCGATGAGAACAAGGCTCTCACTCAGGGCTTTGCCTATGCGCTCGAAGCCAATGGTCTGATCGAGGAACGCGTGTCGCAACAGGTCTATAGTGTCGATGATGGCCGGTTCCTGCCGGACCGCTATGTCGAAGGCACCTGCCCGCATTGCGGTTATGAAAAGGCACGCGGCGATCAGTGTGACAATTGCGGGCGCTTGCTCGATCCGGTCGACCTGAAAAACCCCTATTCCGCGGTGTCTGGCGGCACCAATATCGAGATCCGGGACACCGCTCATCTCTTCCTGCTGCAGTCCAAGATGCAGGACAAGATCCGCGACTGGGTTGAAGCCTCGACCGATTGGCCGCAACTGGCCCGCTCCATTGCCCTGAAATGGCTCGATGAGGGCCTGCGCGACCGCGCCATTACACGCGATCTGAGCTGGGGCGTGCCGGTCACCTTGCCTGACGGCTCGATCCGTCCCGGCTTCGAAGACAAGGTCTATTATGTCTGGTTCGATGCGCCGATTGAATATATCGCCGCCACGGAAGAATGGGCCACCGCCACCGGCAATGATGCGAAAGTCTGGTGGCGGACCGAGCATGGCGCCGAAGATGTCGAATATGTCCAGTTCATGGGCAAGGATAATGTCGCCTTCCACACAGTGTCTTTCCCGGTCACCATATTTGGCTCGCAGCAGGACTGGAAGACCGTCGACAAGCTCAAAGCCTTTAACTGGGTGACCTGGTATGGCGGCAAATTCTCGACCAGTCAGAAACGCGGCGTGTTCATGGACCAGGCGCTGGAGCTTTTGCCGGCGGATTATTGGCGCTGGTACCTGATGGCCAATGCGCCGGAAGGCTCGGATGCGGCGTTCACTTGGGAAGGCTTCCAAGCCTCGATCAATTCCGACCTCGCCAATGTGCTCGGCAATTTCGTCAATCGGATCACCAAATATACCGTCTCAAAGTTTGACGGGGTCGTCCCCGCGACAGGTACGCAAGGCGAGGACGAAGCCTGGATGAATGAGGAGTTCAAAGCCGGTCTGACGCGCATTTCCGAGCATTATGAAGCCATGGAGTTTCGCAAGGCCGCCGCAGAAACACGCGCGCTCTGGGCGGCTGGGAATGAATATCTGACCCGGGCAGAGCCATGGGTGAAATTCAAGAATGATGTCGATGCGGCGGCCATTGGTGTCCGGACCGGACTCAATCTCGTGGTCCTGTTCGCGATCATCGCACAGCCCCTGATCCCGAATACGGCAAAGACGATTCTCGACACGCTGGGCATTCCCGAGGGCAATCGCAAATGGCCGAAGCCAGACGATGAAGGTCTGCTCGATGCGCTGCCGCACGGCATGCCGATTCAGGCGCCGCCGGTCCTGTTCCAGAAGATCGAAGACGCCATGGTCGCCGAGTGGACAGAACGGTTCGGCGGCGAGGAGAGCTGATCCATGCCGCTTCAGAACCGCGTTGACCCTTTTGGCTTGATCCACGCGGTGCCTGAACGCGGCCTGATGATGGGCAATCGCGGCGGCTGTTTCCACACCGAAGACAAGACGTTGAAACCAACGCCCTGGAAGACGCGGCAATGGATCACGTGTGTCCTGGAGTTCAAGAATCGCCGCCGCACCCTGATGAGCGAGGGCAAGTATACAGAGCTGTTCTTCCTCGACGAAGCGACCTCACTCGCGGCCGGTCACCGCCCCTGTTACGAATGCCGCTACCCGGATGCCAAGCGCTTTCGGGAAGCGCTGGTTCGGTCCGGCGTGTTCCGCTATCGCCCGAAAGCCAGCGATCTCAGCGATGCCATAGCCGGCGAGATCCAGGCGGTGCTGAAAGGCAAGTCAGAGCGCGAACAAGTCGACACGGAAGACCTGCCAGATGGCGCCATGTTCACGACGGGCGCGACCGCCTATCTGAAATGGCAGGGCGAAGCCTTTGCCTGGAGTTTTTCCGGCTATGCCCCGCCCATCTCTTTACCGGCACAATCGGTGCGTCTGACGCCGCACATTACGTGCCAGGCGCTGGCGCATGGATATACGCCACAAATTCATCCAAGTGCCGTTTCTAGTCGACCGGACGGGTCACAATCAGCTCATTGATCCGGTCTGCGCGCGACTTGGCGAACAAGACATTGTGCAAATACCAGATCTCGCCATCCCCGAGCGTGATTTCGATATCCCCGAGCAGATTACCGCCGAGCATGCGGTGGCGCAGGAAATCATCTTTCAGGTAGCGACAGCGCGCATTGGCACCGCTCTCGGCGCGATCACCGCTGCCCCAATAGACGCGCTCTCGCACCTGTCCGGGCGCAATCTCGTAATATTTCACCTTGTCAAAGCCGAACACCATGATCGCCCACATCAGGAAGACCGTGATCCCGATGAACCAGTAAAAGGACGGGCTCATATAGATTTCCAGCCCGCCAATGAAGGCCGCGATCGGGCCGAACAGGTTGCCCATGATCAGCAGAATGATGCCGATCGCCAGGATCAGTCCGAGGATCACCGAGTTCGCGCCGCGGAGCTTTACCGTGGTCGAGAAGATGACAAAGATCAGAACGAAGACAAATGTCTGCCCCTGCACCCGGGCCGCTGTACTGACCGTGTCCAGTGATTCAGAACCGCTGGGCATGAACATGGAGATGAAACCGAATAGCAGCCCCAAGGCCCAGATCGGCCACCAATAGATGATCGGCGAATGCGCATAGGCTTTTAAAGTGCTGAGCTGATTGAGCGCGTCCCCTGTATGAGAATGCGGATGCGACTCGGGCGTTTTATCAGCCTTTGGCGATGATTGTTCAGGTGCATCAGACATGCGCATCCCTCCATAGCTGAGCCAAGCTTAGCAAGTTGGATCGGGAAGCGAAATCGATTTCTGAACGGACGTGATACGCCTTAAGAGGTTTCTTCGACCTCAGTCGTGTTTCTGATGCGCAAGCGTTCCTGCAACGCCATCAGAGCGATGCCCCGGAACAGAATACCGCGCTCCTGGCTCTTCTTGTAGCTCAGGCGCTTATACGTGACGATCATACCGTCACAGAGATCCTTATTCTCGGCCTTGCTGCGCCCTTCTTTGTTGATCAATTCCAGCATCCGTCCCACCGATGGCTCCAGCTGAGACAGATTCACCATCCAATTAGTCACTTCCTTGCGCGACGCCGCCCGGCGATTGGCGGCTGTCTGAGGCGCGCTCAGTAATTTGATCACCAATTCCGTTTCGCGCTGCCGCAATTCACGTGGCAAGTCTTCAACCTTTTCCGGCGGCAGACCTTCAATATTGCGCGAACAATCATTCGGGTTCTTTTCACCCAGATGCTGATAGGTCTCGATCATCACGTCGATCATTTCATCGACGGCCTCATCGCTGGCCACTTTGGACAATTCCAGAATTTCATTCAGGAACTTGTCCCGCATGCGCAATCCCGCGACGCGACTGGCATCCCGTGCGCTGCGACCGCTATTGAATTCACGCTGCGCGATGCGACGAAAGTCATTGTACAATGCCGGTCGCCGCGTTTTCAGCGCCAGAAAGACCTCGCCATACATGTCGCCGGACTCAGCCAGGCGCTGCACCTCCGAATCAAACATGGCCGGATCGATGCTGGTGTCGCCGCCGCCGCAGGCAGACAAACCCAATACTGTACAAGCGAGCAATGCCGCTTTCATGCCTCGACGAACCGCCATATCGTTCCTTTGGCCCCAAAAATGGGCGTCCCTTGCCTTACCGATTTATTGCGCGCACGATGCCATAGTTCCCTTAATATGGAGATAAGTGAGGGCCTATGTTTCGATCGATCACGGTAATTCCCGCATTCCTTTTGGCGACTGGTTTGGTCGCCTGCGCGCCATCTGAAAACGCCTCCGATCAGCCCGACTCACCCTCCGTGGGTGCCGCAACGCTGACGCAAGCGAGTGTTCAAGTCGCAACGGATTTACCCGCGCCCGGCACCGGTCTCATCGACCTGTACACGTATTTCCACAGGAACCCGGAACTCTCCTTCAAGGAGGTCAACAGCTCGACCATTATGGCGAACGAATTGGAAAACCTCGGCTTTGATGTCACAACCGGCCTTGGCGATGCCTGGACGCGAGAAAAATCGATGCGCGATAATGGCGTCGTGCGCGACGGGGTTGGCGGATATGGCGTAGTCGGCGTGTTTGAAAATGGCGATGGTCCGACGGTCTTGATCCGGGCAGATATGGACGCCTTGCCGGTGGCCGAACGCACCGGCGTGCCGCATGCCTCGCAAATTATTGGCGAAACCTGGACCGGAGTCACCAATGGCGTCATGCATGCCTGTGGCCACGATATCCATATGACCAGCTGGGTCGGCACCGCCCGCAATCTGATTGCCGCGAAAGAGGATTGGTCCGGAACGCTGATCATGATCGCGCAACCGGCGGAAGAGCTTGGCAACGGCGCCAAGGCAATGATTGCAGACGGCCTGTTCGAGCGCTTCCCGCAACCGGACTATAATCTCGCCCTGCATGTCTCTGCCGGCGCCCCGAGCGGCCAGGTCGCCTATTCCTCCGGCTATGCCCTGGCCAATGTCGATAGCGTCGACATCACGGTGAAAGGGGTTGGCGGGCATGGCGCTTATCCGCACACGACCAAGGATCCGGTCGTCGTCGGGGCAGCGATCGTCACCGCCGTGCAGACGCTGGTCTCACGGAATCTCAATCCGCAAACGCCCGCCGTCGTGACGGTTGGGTCGTTCCAGGCGGGCGCCAAGCACAATATCATCTCGGATGAAGCCAAGCTGCTGCTCACGGTCCGTTCTTATGATGACGAGACGCGGGCCATGCTTCTGGACGGGATTGAGCGGATTGCCAAAGCCCAGGCGCTGGCCTTTGGCGCGCCCGAGCCTGAAATCTTCATCGAACCGGATTTCACGCCGTCCACCTATAATGATCCCGACCTTGCTGCGACCGCCGCAAAGGCGATCGGAGCCGCGATCGGAACGGAGAATGTCAATCAGGTTCAACCGGTCATGGGCGGCGAGGATTTCAGCCAGTATGGCCGGACCGATGCCAAAATCCCGAGTCTGATTTTCTGGGTTGGCGCCGTCCATCCGGACAAATGGGCGGCGGCGCAGGATAGCGAGCTGGCCTTGCCATCCCTGCACTCGCCATTCTTCGCACCGGATTATGAACCGACAATCGAGACCGGTGTGACCAGCATGACGGCCACAGCGCTGGCCTTGTTCGACCAAGGCTGATCGCATGCATCTCCTGTTTCTCTATGGCCCGCCTGCCGCTGGAAAGTACACGATTGCCCAAATCATTGCCGAGCAGACCGGGCGGCCCCTGTTTCACAACCACCTGGTCGTGGATGCTGTCGGCGCCGTGTTTCCCTTTGGCAGCCCGAGTTTCATTCGCCTGCGCGAGCATTTCTGGCTTGAGACCATTCGTGCGGCGGCGGAAGACAATCGCTCACTCATCTTCACCTTCGCGCCGGAAAACTCCGTCAGCCCGGACTTTGCGCCGCGGGTCAAAGACCTCGTTGAAAGCGCTGATGGCACAGTCAGTTTCGTGCAATTGGATCTGTCTCGCGAGGCTCAAATTGCGCGCGTTGCCAATGTCGACAGAAGCAAATTCGGCAAGCTCCGCGATGTCGACCTTCTGCGCGCCAATTTTGACCAGTTTGAAGCCTGTATCGCAGCGATGCCGGCGCCGGATCTGGTCGTCGATACAGAGCAGACAGATCCCGATACAGCTGCACGTGAAATAGTCGCGCGCCTATCCTTTCACACATGATCATTCTCCTAAGGAGACCCCTAGCCGTCAGCGTCTCGAGCGCTAGGTTGCATCACGGAAGGTTTGAGGGAGCAGTCCATGGATGTCAGCACCGCCGTTAAGAAGCGCATTTCCACGCGCGCCTTTTTATCCACGCCGCTACCGCGCGAAGAAGTCGAGGCCTGGCTGAAAGATGCGCAGCGCGCCCCTTCCGGCGGCAACCTTCAGCCCTGGCGCGTGATCGCGCTGGCGGGGGAAGACAAGCTCGCGGTTGAAAACCTGGCGGCAGAGAAACTGCTCTCAAATCCACGCGGCGAACCCACTGATTATCCAATCTATCCGGAACACATTACGGATGTTCAGAATGCGAGACGCCGCGCCGTGGGGGAAGCCATGTATGGCAAGATTGGCATCCCGCGCGAGGATCGCGCCGGACGCATGGTCTGGTTTGCCCGCAATTATCGATTCTTCGATGCCCCGCTCGCCTTGTTCATCGTCATGGATGAACGCGTCGGCCATGGCCAATGGGGGCATGCCGGCATGTTCATGCAGACGCTATGTCTGCTCGCCGAGGAGCGTGGCTGGGGCACCTGTATGCAGGAATGCTGGGGCATCTTGCGCCCGACCCTGAAAGCGCATCTCAAGCTGGGTGAGCATGAAATGGTCTGGTGCGGCATTGCCGTTGGAGTTCCCGATACCGATAATCCTGTGAACGAGCTCTATACAGAGCGCGCCAGCCTGGATGAATTCGCCGAACTTCGCGGCTTCTAATTCAAGCCGGCGCCTGGATCGCCGCGCTTCTTCCGCATTCATGCCACACTGCCGCGTCACGATCGCGGCATGGACCTGAACCGTCGCACCTGTTTGAACAGCCTGCTGGCGCTGCCGCTCTTGCCGAGCCTGGCCGCGCGCAATGACACCCAGTCTGCTCGTCTGATCACCAAGGCGCGGAGCCAGATCGGGGTCACCACGTCCTATGATGGCGCTTATGTCGCCCTGGCCTATCCTGGCGGCGACGTGTCGCGCGAAAGCGGCGTCTGTATCGATGTCATCATCCGCGCCTATCGCGATGCCTTTGATTTCGACTTCCAGCAACACGTGCATCAGGACATGGCAGCGAATTTCAGCGCCTATCCCAAGCGCTGGGGTCTGACCCGAACCGATCGCAATATCGACCATCGCCGCGTGCCAAATGTCGAAACCTGGCTCGAACGGCATGGCCACGAATTGCCCGCCTCGGCCTGGCAGCCGGGAGATCTCCTCACGTGCCGGGTCGGCGGAACGCTGCCGCATATCGGTATCCTGTCCAGCCGCAAGGATCGCCAGGGCCGCTGGAAAGCCATTCACAATATCGGCCTGGGCACGCTCGAAGATAGCCGCATCTGGGCCTATGGCGACCAGAGACGGTTTCGGTTCCTGCCAGAGCGGTCCTAATAGGTCAGCATCATGCGCAAGCGCAGAAAATGCTCGTCCCAGCCTTTATCATGACCTTTCAGTTCGGACAGCGTATCGATACCTGCATGCGTCATCGTGAGCTGAGTGCCGTCCTCCACGGCCTGTAACTCCCAGGTCACGGTCGTCACGACGCCTTTGAGCCATTCATGTGTAAACGTGTGCACCAGCTTTTTCGGCGGATCGATCTCCAACACATCGCCCCACATCAGCTTTCGATCTTCTTTTTCCAGATTGAAACTCAGATACTGAAACGATGCGCTTTCGGTGAGGTCGCGGTCGGTTTCAGAGAACCAGCGCGCCAACAGCTCTTTCTCTGTCAAATAGCGCCACACCCGCTCCGGGTTCGCATTCAAATAGATTGTTTTCACCATCACCGGGTCAGTCATCATCTGCCTCCACAACTTGTTTTAGATCTGCCAATTTCTCATCCCAGAACTGGCTGAAGAAGCTCACCCAGTCGGACACGGTTTTCAGGGCTTCGGGTTGCAAGGCGTGCAAACGCTCCCGCCCCTTTGCGCGGACCCGGATCAGGCCGCCTTCCTGCAAGATTTTGAGATGCTTGGTCACGGCCGGGCGCGTCATCTCATACTGCGCGGAAATCTCGTTCAAGGACCGCTCCCCTGAGGACAGCATGGTCATGATGCTGCGCCGGGTCGGATCGGCGATGGCGCGGAAAACCAGTTGCTCGGTCATATTATGAAACCTTTCAGTTTCCTTATATAGGAAACCATTCAGTTTCATGTCAAGCCGTAAAATCGAGTCTGGTGTCTGGCGCAAAGCGCGCTAAACAGACGCCATGAAAATCGCGACCTGGAACGTCAATTCCATCAAAGCCCGCCTGCCCACTGTGATCGAGGTCCTCAAGGCCATCGATTGCGACGTTATTTGTTTGCAAGAGATCAAATGCGAGACCGACGCCTTCCCCTATATGGAGATTGAGGAGCTCGGCTATAATGTCGAGGCGCATGGCCAGAAGAGCTATAATGGCGTCGCCATGCTGTCACGTTTTCCGCTTGAGGATGTCGTCCGCGGCCTGCCCGGCAATGAGGCGGACGAACAGGCCCGCTACATTGAAGCGCTCGTTCTGTCAGATAATCCGGTGCGTGTCGGTGGGCTGTATCTGCCAAATGGCAATCCGGCGCCCGGACCCAAATATGATTACAAGCTGGACTGGATGGGCCATCTGAAAACCCATGCCGCCAATCTGATGCAGGCTGAAGAACCCATCGTGCTGTGCGGCGATTACAACATCATCCCGCGCGGCGAGGATTGCTGGGAAGAGACAGTCTGGGCCGATGACGCCCTGGCGCTACCGACCAGCCGAGCGGCGTTCCGACGCCTCAAACATCTCGGCCTGACCGAAGCCTTTGAAGCGACCGACAATCGCGGCCATGAATACACGTTCTGGGACTATCAGGGCGGCGCCTGGCAAAAGGATCATGGCATTCGGATTGATCACCATCTGCTCAGCCCGCAAGCCGCAGATCGGTTGGAAAGTGTTGAAATCTACCGCAAGGCGCGCGGCCTGGAAAAGCCGTCTGATCACGTACCGGTCATCGCGACACTGCGCGATTAAACTAGTCTTTGACGCACCGCTGATTATAGGCCGCGACGTCCTTGTTGAGCGAGACGACCAACGTCTGAAGGGATTGCTCTTTCGACCTCAAGTCAGCTTTCAGCGTGTCATAGGCCACTTTCGTCGCATCGGCTTCCGCCGCTTGATCCTGACTGAAATTGCGCATCGCTTCGGCATTTTCCCATGCATCACCCGCGGCTTCGACCTCATCGACCAGGGCCAGACGGGCATCGGCTATCTCTTGCGCCTTGATCTGGCGGTTTTGCAGGTCTGAAGCTTGTTCGGCGCAAGTCAGCGCACTTGCGGCTGGCGCGGTGAGAACAATCATGGCCGCGAGGGCGCTCAGGGAGGAAATCATTGGTTTCATGCAAGTTTCTCTACGCAATGGGAGCTGAAGCCTTTCTGAACGTAAACGCCCAGATCTGGTCCAAAGTGTGACCAAGCCGTGTAAGACCTAGTCCTTGTCCAAATCCCGGCGTGCCCGCGCCACCCGTTCCGGATCCGCGAAACTGTCAATCAAATTGAAGATGGCCGCGAAATCGTCAAGCAATTCCCGCACGCGGTCCGGATTATCCAGCGGCGTGAACATGGAGCCTGGTTCAAACAGGTCGCCGCCCTCGAGAGCAATCAGCAATTCATTCGATTGAAAGGCGCAGCGCAGCCGCCCGCCCCGAAACACTTTTTCCAACTCGATCAGGCGCTGCATCAGGTCCGGCGTCAGCAAAAAGCGCGCTTCAACCTGGTCCGTGGAATAGACTTCAAACGCCTGCTCAAAGGCTTTCGATTCCAGCCGGACCCGTTCCAGGCCACGCCCCCCGCCAAAGCGGTTGAACAGCCCTGCATCGCGCATCACCGTGGTGCGGCCATGGAAGTTCTTGTGAAAGCGAAACCGCAGGCACTGGCCATCGAACACGGTCACCCAGCGCGTCCGTGTGCGCCCCCGGGAATCCGTTGAACGGCGCCGCTCCCTCAGATGCGCTTCGAAAAATTCAAACTCGACGCCATTGCGCGACCCGGTCAGGCGATCTTCAAATTCCGATCGATCCCAGCTCGGCACCAGGCCTGCGGCATGCACATCCATGATCGTATCCTGATGGCCAGGCTCCGGATCAAACCGCATGGCAAACTTCGCGGCGACTGGATCCACAATCATGCGCTTGGCGCGCTTGCCCATCTGATTCAATGGCCCTCGCCCGGCCCCATGGACGGCGAACCCGATCACAGCAGCCACTGCGGCCAGCTGCGGCACCCGAAATGCCAGGAAGCCGAGCAATGCTCCGATCAGGGCAATCGC
Organism: Pseudomonadota bacterium; assembly: GCA_039033355.1. GTDB lineage: Bacteria > Pseudomonadota > Alphaproteobacteria > Caulobacterales > Hyphomonadaceae > Henriciella. The sequence continues at coordinate 11,604 of JBCCCT010000048.1, forward strand.
CCCGCCAATCCAGGACCAGCGCACAGCGGCCTTTGCCACCGCTTGCCGTTCCACTTCCTGGGCGCGCAAGGCCGGCCGCAACTCGTCCTGATAGACGCGCGGAAAGTCTGCAAAGTCCTTTGGCAGGCCCCGCATGGATTGCAGGATCAGGGGGTCAATGTCAGATCCCTGATCCCAGGGGCCTTTAGATGTCGGCGTAGACATGGCGTTCTCCGGCAAACCCTTCATGGGTTACCGCGCCAAGATGGGCAGGACCAACCAATTTCGCAAATTTTGACAGCGTGCCATTGCCATAAGCGGTGACGCGCGGCGACCATTTGCGCTTGCGCTCTTCCAGTTCGGCTGGCGACAGTTTCACATCAATGGTGCCGGCTTCGGCATCGATCGTGATGATGTCGCCATCTTCGAGCAGGCCGATCGGTCCGCCTTCCTGGGCTTCTGGTCCGACATGACCGATGCAGAAGCCTCGCGTCGCACCAGAGAAGCGCCCATCCGTGATCAGCGCCACCTTGTCGCCCATGCCCTGGCCGTAAATCGCCGCGGTCGTGGACAGCATTTCGCGCATGCCAGGCCCGCCTTTCGGACCTTCATAGCGGATGACCAGAACGTCGCCGGCGTCATATTCGCGATTGGTGACCGCCTCGAAACAAGCTTCCTCACCATCAAAGACGCGCGCCTTACCCGTGAATTGAAGCTTTTCCAGCCCGGCGACTTTTACGATCGCGCCGTCTGGTGCCAGCGATCCCCACAGGCCGACCACGCCGCCATTCTCAGTAATCGGTTTGCCGGCAGGATAGATGACTTTCTGGGTCTCATCGAAGGTCATGCCTTCCAGGAAATCGCCCCAGCTCTTGCCGGTGACCGTCTTGCAATCCGGATTGACGATTTTCTCATCCATCAGAGTCCGCATCAGCATCGGCACACCGCCCGCTTCGCCGAAATCCTTGGCGACATAATTTCCGCCCGGCTTCAGGTCGGCGATATAAGGCGTGCGCTGAAACACTTCCGCAACGTGGCGCAGTGTGAATTCGACGCCGCACTCATGTGCCATGGCGGGCAGATGCAGCGCCGCGTTCGTCGACCCGCCTGTGGCGGCGACCACGATGGCCGCATTCTCGAACGCCTCACGCGTGCAGATCTCGCGCGGCCGCAAATTCTCGGCCACCAGATCCATCACCACACGCCCGGATTCCCGTGCATAGCCATCGCGGTCCGTCCAGGGCGCCGGCATGGCAGACGAAAGCGGCAGCGCCAGACCAATCGCCTCGCTGACACAAGCCATTGTGTTAGCCGTGAACTGCCCCCCGCAAGCGCCGTCGCCGGGACAAGCCACTTTCTCGAGCGCCCGCAACTTGTCGCCATCCATATCATTCGATCCGGCGGCGTGCGCGCCTACCGCTTCAAACACATCCAGAACAGTGACATCCCGGCCTTCAAAACTGCCCGGCATGATCGACCCGCCATAGAGGAAGACAGATGGCACGTTCAGGCGCAGCATGGCCATCATCATGCCGGGCAGCGACTTGTCGCATCCCGCCACGCCGACCAGCGCATCATAGGAATGGCCGCGCATGGTCAGCTCGACCGTGTCAGCGATCCAGTCGCGGCTGACCAGGGAAGAGCGCATGCCTTCATGGCCCATTGCAATGCCGTCGGTCACCGTGATGGTACAGAATTCGCGCGGCGTGCCGTCCGCCGCCTTCACGCCTTCCGACACCGCATGCGCCTGGCGCATCAAGGCGGTGTTACAGGGCGCCGCCTCATTCCAGCAGCTGGCCACACCCACGAAGGGCTTCTGAATGTCCTTGGTCGACAGGCCCATGGCGTAATAATAGCTGCGATGCGGGGCCCGCGCCGGGCCCTCGGTGACGTGCCGGGACGGCAGTTTGGATTTATCCCAGGTCTTGCTCATTTTGGTATTCCTTTACTGCGCCGACGCTTAGCCGGTCCGCACAAAGCTGTCACCCGCTCAAAAGGGGTTATTCTTGCTCGAAAATGGCCGTTTCCATACCGTTCGGGTCAATCATGCCGCGATACATGCCTTTTGAGTTGAAAACATACTCATATTGGCCGTCGCCATCGATCACCACGACACCGCCATCACCGCCCAGTTCAGCGACCTGGTCGAGCGCGCTCTGAGCTGCCGCGCCAACGCTTTCACCGGCCAGTTCCACGCGCGCACAAATCGTCTTGGCCACCGCCACGCGAATGAAATACTCGCCATGCCCGGTGGCTGAGACCGCGCAGACCCCATTCTGGGCATACGTCGCAGCGCCGATCAGAGGTGAGTCGCCGATGCGCCCAGCCGCCTTGGCTGTCATACCGCCGGTTGTGGTCGCGGCCGCGAGATTGCCATTCACATCAATCGCAACGGCTCCGACCGTGCCATGCCGATCGGCATCATTCCGCGTCCGCTCGCGCAGCACCCGTTCCAGCGACTGGCGCCGACGTTCGGTGTCGAAATAGCTGTTCTCGACCATCTCAAGTCCAACGGATTCCGCAAATAGATCCGCGCCGTTTCCCGCAAACATCACATGCTCGGACTGGTCCATCACCGCCCGCGCCGCGAGGATCGGATTCTTCACCCGCTTCACGCCCGCCACGGCGCCGGCATCGCGCTCGGCACCGCTCATGATCGAGGCATCGAGTTCGTGTTCTGCGGCGGCGGTGAACACCGCGCCCTGCCCGGCATTGAAGAGCGGATCATCTTCCATCGGAATCACCGCAGCTTGCACGGCATCTACCGCACTTCCACCATTTTGAAGCACGTTTGCACCAGCTTCCAGGGCAGTTTCGAGAGCGGCTGTGAACGCGGCTTCACGTTCCGGCGTCATATTCTCGCGCAGGATCACGCCGGCTCCGCCATGGATGACCAGGCGCCATTCCGGACGGTCTACGTCTGACATGGTCTCAACCTCCTCAGCGACGGATTGAATCGGGGTCTGACAGGCTGCTACGACTGCGCAGACGAGAAGAGTTGAAAGGCGTTGAATGGGCATTTGCGAAACGCGCTCCTGAAAAAGTGACTACACAGATCTATCGAGTTTGCCATATCAACACCAGAGTTGAATTCTCGGGGCGAGATGATGATAAAATATGGATTGTCGGCAGTACTGACTTTCGCTTGGGCAAGCCACGTGCAAGCGGAACCAGCAGAGCGTGAGCGCCGCCTGAAGACGATTACCGTCACAGCCTTGCCGCCAGACAAAGGCGCCTTGCATATCAACCCGATCATTCGCCGACCGCAGGACTTTCAACGTCCCGGTTTTTCCGAAATGGAATTGGTCTTCGTTCCTGTCGCGATCATAGAGGGTGCGCTGGAACCGCTTCTGGGCGAAGAAAATCGCGACTATCTGCGATTGGTGACTGAATTGCCCGACCGTCCGGAAGGCATTCCGTTTGAGGATACAGCGAAAGACTATTTTACTCAGGCGGTCATTCTGCCGCGCGGCTATTACGTTCTTTCGGAAGTCACGTTCCGACAAAGCTCCGCCTATGGCAGTCCGGATTTGCAAACCGTTTCACATTGCCTTGCGGACGAATCATTCCTGCTGCACGTCAAAGGGCGCGACGTGATGTTTCTTGGGCGACCGGAGTTTGAATACCCCACACCGGACCGTCTCGCTGATCCGAGCTTCACACCCGCAGGCGATCTGGTCGAGAATCTGGATTCTGCGAACATTTGGCGCTGGACCACGACGGACCTGATCACACTCGAGGTTCAACCCACGACATTTGAGCGGACCGACGCATTTTGTAGCCCGCAAGCTGTAACGCCGAGCATGTGAAGACGGATTAAAGGGCTGCCAGCTGTTCCCGGGCCTGGCTGAGTTTATCGCGCGTGCCTTGAAGTTCGGATAGGCGTGTGCGCTGTTCGGCCACGACTTCCGGCGGGGCCTTGGCGACAAACGCCTCATTTCCGAGACGTTTTTCCAGACCAGAAATCTCACCGCCCAGCTTGCCGAGTTGTTTGTCCAGACGCGCGACTTCCTCGCCGGCATCAATGAGGTCAGCAATCTCCAAAACGACCGTCGCTTCATCGACCACAGTCTTGACCGATCCAGCCGGCGCCGCGTCAGCCATGTCGAGCTTATCGAGCCGGGCCATGCGCATAATGACATCGCGATGCGCCGCAACACGCCGTCCGGTCTCGTCATTTGCGCCCACCAGACTGACCGGAACCTTGGCCCCAGCGGGGACATTGACGTCAGACCGAACCGACCGGATTTGCGAGATGGTTTTAAGGACCCAATCGAGCTCCTCACCCGCCTTTTTGTCGTCAAACGATCCGTTCAGGCCAGGCCAGGTCTGTTGCATGAGAAAATCGGAGCGCTCGGCCGTTTGCTCCCACAAAACTTCTGTGATGAAGGGCATGAAAGGGTGCAGAGCGACAAAAGTCTGCTCCAGAACCCATCCGAGCACAGCCTGGGTTTCATTTTTGGCCTTAGCGTCATCACTATTCAGAATCGGCTTGGACAATTCCAGATACCAGTCGCACAAGACGTCCCAGGTGAAGTGATAAGCGGCGCTTGCGGCATCATTGAAGCGATAATCCTCAATCGCCTCAGAAACCGCTGCCGTACATTTGTACAGCTCGCTTGCAATCCACTTATTCACTGATAATTCAAGGGATTGCGGTGAGAAACTCACTCCGAATTTCGCCTCGTTCATTTGTGCGAACCGGGTTGCGTTCCACAATTTTGTACCAAAGTTTCGATAGCCGGCGACGCGCTCGACCGACAGATTGATGTCGCGCCCCTTGGTTGCCATGGCAGCCAGGGTAAAGCGCAAGGCATCGGCGCCATAGGCGTCAAAACCGTTCGGATAGCGTTTACGAGTCGCCTTCTCGACTTGCGGTGCTTTCTCGGGCTGGCGCAGGCCTGTGGTGCGTTTGGCGACCAGCGCATCCGCCTCAATCCCGTCAATCAGGTCGACCGGATCGATGACATTGCCCTCAGACTTGGACATTTTCTTGCCGTTCTCGTCGCGCACGATGGCGTGGATATAGACATCCTTGAACGGCACTTCTCCGTCCATGAACTTGATCCCGAGCATCATCATCCGGGCGACCCAGAAGAAGATAATGTCGAAGGCCGTGACGAGCGTCGCGCCGGGATAGAACGTCTTCAAGCCTTCGGTCTGTTCCGGCCAGCCTTGCGTCGAGAAGGGCCAGAGACCTGAGCTGAACCAAGTGTCGAGGACGTCTTCGTCTTGCCACAGCACGGCCGTGAGGTCGTCTCTCTGTGACGTATCCTGTGGATCGGCCGAAACTGTGAATACTCCCTCGTAGTCTCCTTCCGAAACCTTGGTCCATCCGCGTTCGTCGAAATAGTATTGAACCGCCATATTGACCATATCGTCGTAGCTTTCGGCGCAAAATACGACCAGATCGCTAGACTCATAAGATAGTCTCTTATCACCCTCGATATCGATTACACCAGGCCCATACCAAACTGGGATCCGATGCCCCCACCAGAGCTGGCGCGAGATGCACCAGGGCTCGATATTTTCCATCCAGTTATAATAGGTCCGGTCCCAATTCTCGGGAACGAATTTGGTCGCGCCAGAGCGCACCGCTTCAATCGCCGGTTTGGCCAGCGTCTCGGCGTCAACGAACCATTGATCGGTCAGCATCGGTTCGATGACGACGCCGGAGCGATCGCCAAAGGGCTGCATGATCTTCTTGTTCTCGACCAGCGGAACCAGCGGCGCCTCGGTCTCCTCATCCTCATGTTTCGGATCCGCGATCATCACCGCATTGCCCTCAGCCGTGATGTCCGCGACCACTGCCTTGCGCGCTTCGAACCGATCCATGCCGCGATAGAGATCCGGGACCAGGTTCATTGCCGCGATCTTGGCTTCGTCAAAGTCCTCCTGGCCCTCAGCAATCCGCTGCGCGACCGCTGCGACGGCGGCATAGGCCTCGCCATCCGCGCGCATGAAGCCCTTCTCGTCCATCAGCGCATACATCGGAATGCCGCCGCGCTTGGCGACCTGATAGTCGTTGAAGTCGTGCGCGCCGGTAATCTTCACGGCGCCTGAGCCGAAGTCCGGATCCGGATACTCATCCGTGATGATCGGGATCAGACGGCGATGCTCTTTCGGTCCAACCGGGATCTCGCACAGCTTGCCAACAATCGGCGAATAGCGCTGATCACTCGGGTGAACGGCCACGGCACCATCACCCAACATGGTCTCAGGCCGCGTCGTGGCGATGGAGATATAGTCGCGCGTCTCTTCCAGGGTGACATTCCCATCCTCATCCTTCTCGACATAGGTATAGGTCTCACCGCCCGCGAGCGGGTATTTGAAATGCCACATATGGCCGTCGACTTCCTTATTCTCGACTTCGAGATTGGAAATCGCTGTCTGGAAATGCGGGTCCCAATTGACCAGGCGCTTGGCGCGATAGATCAGACCCTCATTATAGAGATCGCCAAAGACCTTGTTGACGGCCTTGTTCATGTCCTCGTCGAGGGTAAATTTCGTATTCTCCCAGTCGCAGGAGGCGCCAAGGCGTTTGAGCTGGTTGAGGATCGTCCCGCCGGATTCCTCTTTCCATTCCCAGACTTTCTCGATGAAGGCGTCACGGCCCATGCTGCGGCGATCCTGATTGCCGCCAGAAGCCGCCAATTGCCGTTCGACGACCATCTGGGTCGCAATGCCGGCATGGTCCATGCCGGGCTGCCAGCGGACATTCTTGCCGCGCATCCGCTCAAACCGGCACAAGATGTCCTGGACGGTATTGTTGAGTGCGTGGCCCATATGCAGGCTGCCCGTGACATTAGGCGGCGGGATCATGATCGCATAAGGCTCAGCCGACGTGTCCATGCTGGGCCGGAAACAGCCGCTCTCCTCCCAGCGCTGATAGATACGCTGTTCGTGGGCCTTGGGGTCAAAACGCTGGTCGATCATCAAAATACGTCCGGTCGGTCAGAAAATAGAAAAGGCGCGCCATTTCTGGCGCGCCCGTCTCTTTAGCAGAGGATTTGTTTGGGTCTAGCCAGCCATGCGCGCAATGCGCTGCACTTCAGCTTCCACTTGCTTCTCGACAATGCCTGGCAGGTTCTCGTCGAGCCATTCTTTCAGCATTGGCCGCATCATTTCGCGAACCAGACCTTCAATCGTCGTCGCGCCGCCGGCATCTTCGCCAAATTCAACATTTGAGAGCAGCTTGCTGAGGGCCCCAGCAGCTGCGGTAACGGTGGCCGTATCAGTGAGTGGTGCGGCTGTTGCTGCCATCGGTTTTTCCTCTTCAATCACAGGTTCGGGCTGAGGCTCAGGTTCGGTTGCCGGCTCAAGCGCAATCTCCTCGACCGGCTCGAACGTGTCTTCAACCGGATCTGCAGCCGCTTCCACGTCTGCAAAATCCTCAACGCCTTCAAATGCGTCCTCTTCGAACGCTTCAAAACTGTCTTCTTCGATGGCGAGATCGAACACTTCCTCTTCCACGGCGGCTTCAACCGCATCCGCTTCGAGTTCGCTG
>JBCCCT010000049.1:0-18804 GCA_039033355.1 Pseudomonadota bacterium
GGCAAGTGCTCTTCATGCTCGACGAGTTTCCAGCACTTGGTCGATTGGACTTCTTTGAAACCGCGCTTGGTTACATGGCAGGCTACGGACTTCGCGTATTCCTCATCGCACAGTCTCTGAATCAAATCTCAAAAGCCTACGGTCCCGAGAACGCCATCCTCGACAATTGTCATGTGCGTGTCGCGTTTGCTAGCAATGATGAACGCACGGCCAAACGTATTTCAGACGCACTTGGGGCAACGACTGAGCTGCGGGCTATGAAGAACTATGCAGGCCATCGTCTCGCGCCATGGCTCAGTCATGTCATGGTTTCTCGCCAAGAAACCGCTCGCCAGCTTCTAACACCCGGTGAGGTGATGCAGCTGCCCGCTGATGATGAAATCGTCATGGTGGCGGGGGCACCGCCCATTCGCGCTAAAAAACTACGCTATTATGAGGATCGCAACTTCACCGGGCGTGTGTTGGAGCCCATCGACGCCTCTCAGGCGCGAACGGAAAATGCTTCAGTGAGTGTTCCGAACGTTTGGGATGGCACTTTCGCTGATGCACATGAAGAACTCGGCGTGGACCTGAGCGGTGAGGGTGGCCTCCAGCGTTCGCCAGACCTCGATGTTGCATCAGAACACGAGGCGATCGATCTCGGTGAAGATGAAGAGCCCGCGCCGCAGGTTAAGGATTTGTTCGGCGTTCCGGTCGCAGAAGCTGACGCCTTTGATGAATTGACTGCGGCTCAGATGTTTCAGGGGCGTGGATCATGAAACCACGCATCCACCCCTATATTTCCGAGCTAAACTATTCTCGTGTTCGCGCGCTTGCAGAGCGTCCCGATCAATCTGAAAGCTCTGTCGTCGACCGCGCGCTCACAGCTTTCTTTACAGAGCAAAAAGACGATGAACGTGACGCTGCCATAATCCGCCGCCTCGACCGTCTCACGCGCCAGTTTGACCGTCTTGAACGACAAGACATGGTCCATGGCGAAACACTCGCGCTTTACATTCGCTACTTCCTCACGGTTACGCCTGGACTGCCCGCTAACCAAATGGATGCCGCGCGCGCCAAAGGCGAGCAACACTTCCAGGCCTTTATAGAGCAACTCGGACGAGATCTTCAGTCGGGACGGCGTGTCCTGCAGCGCGCCGTTGATGAAGTCACAGCGGATGCAAACGATTTCTTTTCTGCGCAAGACCTCGAGCGCCTCCACCAACCCGCGCCTGATCCTGCGAGCCAAGAGGGAGGGTCCGATGCGTGATGAAAGAGGTGAGCGCCGGACCACGGATATGCTCATGACAGCACTCGGTGAACAAATTACCGGCGCGCTCGGCGACCCTTCGGTGGTCGAAATCATGATGAACCCTGATGGCAGACTTTGGATCGAACGGCATGGCATAGGGCGCATTGATACCGGTTCAGAGCTTTCGAGCCACGAAGTTGAACGCGTCATTCGCCTGGTCGCAACGCATGCAGGCCGGGACGTGACGGCCACATCTCCTATTGTTTCAGCGGAATTGCCAATCGGCGGCGAACGATTTGAAGGCGTCCTACCGCCCGTCACAGCCGGACCATGCTTTTCTATTCGAAAACCGGCTGGGCGTGTCATCGGTCTAGACGAGTATGTTGAGCACGGCGTGATCAGTCCCCAAAACGCCGACGCTTTGCGCGCTGCGGTCGCAGAGCGCTCTAACATCATGATTGTCGGCGGCACCGGGTCAGGCAAGACGACGCTTGCCAATGCGCTGTTGGCTGAGATCGCACATTCTGGAGACCGTGTCGTCCTTCTCGAGGACACCAGAGAGTTACAATGCGCCGCAAAAGATGTCGTGGCAATGAGGACCCAACCAGGAAGCGTCAGCCTTTCCGACCTTGTTCGCTCAACGCTTCGGTTGCGTCCGGATCGTATCATCATCGGCGAAGTCCGAGGTGGCGAAGCGCTGGATATGCTGAAAGCCTGGAATACAGGTCATCCGGGCGGGATTGCGACGCTTCATGCAAATTCTGCCGAAGCGGGCCTTAGTCGTCTTGAGCAACTGATTGGCGAAGCCACTCCCAACATACCGCTGGATCTCATCGCGGAGGCCGTCGATTGCGTGGTCTCCATCAAACGAGATGGCACAGCGCGGCGTGTCGACACCGTTGCGCGCGTAATGGGCGTGACCGCTAATGGCTACGAATTGGAATCCGTAAGGCCGTCCATTCGGCAGGTCGTTCCAAACACAACATTCCCAAATGAGAAAGGAAACCAAAATGAGTAATTCACTTGGAAAGGCGCTGTTACTTGCGGGAATCGTCGCGGCTGTCTCGCTGCCCGCTCACGCGGCAGGGTCCGGCATGCCGTGGGAAGGGCCGCTGACTCAGGTGCTCGCTTCGATTGAAGGGCCGGTTGCGCGCATACTTGCGACCATCGTCATCATCCTGACGGGCCTGGCACTCGCATTCGGTGAAAGCGGCGGCGGCATGCGTAAATTGCTGCAGATCGTATTCGGGCTGTCGATCGCATTTGCAGCCACCAGCTTTTTCTTGAGCTTCTTCTCCTTTGGCGGCGGGGCAGCTTTCTAATGCCTGGGCCGCGTGCACTTCCAAATGGGTATTCAGTACCTGTCCATCGGGCGCTGACCCAGCCCATCTTGATGGGCGGCGCCCCCAGAATGGCGGCCATTTTCAATGGCACGCTTGGCGCGGCTCTGGGCCTCGGGCTCCAGCTTTGGGTCGTCGGGATTGTCTATTGGCTGGTCTCCCACGCGCTCTGCGTCTGGGCCGCCAAACGCGACCCAAATTTCATGGAAGTGATGACCAGACACATTCGACATCGAGGGTATCTGACATGCTGAACCTTTCTGAATATCAGCAAAAACCAAAACGCCTCGTAGATTATCTGCCATGGGCGGCGTTGATCGGTCCCGGGCTTGTTCTCAACAAAGATGGATCATTGCAGCGGACTTGCCGCTATCGCGGACCGGACCTGGAAAGCTCAACACCCGAACAACTGGTTTCCTACATTGCGCGGGTCAATAACGTCCTACGGCGGTTTGGAAGTGGGTGGGCCTTGTTCTTTGAGGCGGCGCGCCGCCCCGCTCAAGGTTATCCTGACACCGGCTTTGAAGATGATGCGAGCTGGCTGGTCGATGAGGAGCGCCGGGCGACATTTGAAGCCGCGGGTGCACATTTTGAAACAGACTTCTATCTGACTCTGACCTGGATGCCGCCCGCGGATCGGGCAGGGCGGGTTGAAGCGCTTCTTATAGAAGATCCCTCAGACGCCCCAGAAGCCTTCTGGCGTGACAATCTCGAATGCTTCGACAAAGAAGCGTCCCGCGGTTTCGATCTGATTGATACCTTGATGCCTGAAGTCAATTGGCTCAGCGATGAAGAAACGCTGACATATTTGCATGACTGCGTGTCAGTGAAACGCCACGGCGTGCGCGTGCCCGATACGCCAATGCACTTGGATGGCATTCTGGCCGATTGCGGATTTTCAGGGGGGCTTGTGCCAGAGCTTGGCGGACAAGCCGTTCGCTCAGTCTCTGTGCTGGGCTTTCCGCCTCATACAGAACCGGCGCTCCTTGCTGACCTTGATCATCTTGGATTTTCTTATCGCTGGATGACGCGGTTTCTGCCGCTGGATAAGCCCGAAGCCGAAAAGATCCTGAACCGATATCGCCGCCAATGGTTCGCCAAACGCAAATCCGTGATGACCATCATTAAGGAGGCGCTGGAGAATGAACCGGCACAATTGGTCAACACGGATGCAGACAATAAGGCTGCCGATGTCGATGAAGCCTTACAAGCCTTGGGCGCAGATCACGCGAGCTTTGGCTATCTGACGACCACAATCGTCGTGATGGATCCGTCGCCCGAGATTGCTAACGAACGGGCTCGCGCGATCGAACGCATTCTGGGCGCGCATGGATTTGCGACCATCACTGAGACGATGAACGCCGTTGAAGCATGGCTCGGCACCCATCCAGGCAATGCCTATGCCAATGTTCGCCAACCATTGCTGCACACCATCAATCTTGCCCATATCGCGCCGCTGTCAGCAATCTGGGCGGGGCCTGAAGACAACAAACACTTGAACGGGCCGCCACTACTGATGGCGCGTTCGGCAACCAACACGCCATTTCGTTTGGTCACGCATCAAGGCGATGTCGGACATACAATGATCGTCGGGCCAACCGGTGCAGGCAAGTCGGTCCTGCTCAGCCTCATCGCGATGCAATTTCGCCGCTATGTAGACGCGCGAGTCTACATATTCGACAAGGGACGCTCGGCTCGCGCGGCCATGCTCGCCATGGGCGGCGAAGACTATAATCTGAGCCTTGAAGGCGGACTGTCATTCCAACCGCTTGCGGCAATAGACAATGAACGCGAGCGCGCCATGGCGCAGTCTTGGCTTCTGGGCTTGCTCGAACAAGAAGGCGTGGAGTTAACCCCTGCTGTTCGCGAGTCGATTTACTCTGCGCTGGTCAGCCTTTCCGAAGCACCAGAACGCCAACGAACGCTGACAGGATTGGCAGCCTTGGTTCAGTCGTCAGATCTCAGACAAGCGCTGCAGCCATATACCCTGGACGGCCCGTATGGCAGCCTGCTGGATGCTGACAGCGACAGCCTGCGTCACGGCAATGCCGCTGTCTTCGAAATGGAGGATTTGCTCCACGATCCGCGCCTCGCCGCACCGGTTCTCTCCTACCTCTTCCACCGGCTTGAAGAGCGTTTCGATGGGGCGCCGACATTGCTCATCCTGGATGAAGCTTGGACCTTCCTCGATCATCCCATGTTCGCGGCGCGCATTCGAGAATGGCTCAAAACCCTTCGCAAGAAAAATGTCTCGGTGGTCTTCGCGACCCAGTCACTCGCTGACATTGCAGCGAGCGACATATCGGCAGCGCTGATCGAAAGCTGCCCGACGCGGATTTTTCTGCCGAACGCCAGAGCTGAAGAGCCGGGGCAGATGGCGGCGTATGACGCCTTTGGCCTCAATGAGCGTCAAATCCAATTGATCACGCGATCGACGCCGAAGCGAGACTATTATCTGCAATGCCCTGCCGGTAATCGCCTCTTCGATCTCGAAATGGGCGATGTCGCACTCGCCTTTTGCGGCGCGAGTTCCAAGGCCGATCAGGTCGATATCGATGAAGTTCTGGAGACCACCACGCCTGGCAATTCGTTCGCGGCCGCTTGGCTCGCGGCCAAAGGTCTCGATTGGGCTGCCGATCTTATCCTTCAACAAGACAATGGAGACGTGCCATGCGCCGCAGAATAGTCGCTGGCCTCATTGCAGGCCTTTGCCTTTCGAGTGCGTCTCCGCCTGCACATGCCTTTTTCGGTACAGGCGGCGTCGTCATCGATCCGACCAACCTGGTTCAGAACATCCTGACGGCGACACATACGCTCGAGCAAATCAACAATCAGATCAATCAACTTCAAAACGAAGCGAATATGATCCTCAACCAGGTCGAGGATTTAAAACGCTTGGACATTAGTCGCCTCAGCGACTTGCGCCGCATCTTGGAACAGATCGATGCGCTTATGCGTGAAGCAGATGATATCACTTACGAGGTGGCGACATCTGAGGAGAGGTATCGGGAGACGTATCCAGAGAGTTATTCGGGGCTCAACAACACCGAAATTGTCCAGCGCGCGACCGATCAATGGCGAATTTCACGCCGAGCGTTCGGGCATTCGATCAAAGTTCAGTCTGGGATTGTGAAATCTATCAATGAGGCTCGCACGACACTGCATGACTTAGTCTCTGCCAGCAATGAAGCGACCGGCAACTTGGCTGTCAGCCAGGCGGGCAATGAACTCGCTGCGCTTTCCATCGAGCAGCAAATGCAGATGCAACAGCTCATGGCCGCCCACTACCGGATGGTTGCGACCGAAGCGGCCAGGCGTAGCGCCATCGAAGAGCAAGCTCGCATCCGTCATTCGCGTTTTCGCGGAGACGGCGTGGCTTACACTCGGAATTAGCCCGTCATGAATGATCTCAATATCATCGACCAGTTCGTTGCGACCTTCTCGCTTTATATAGATAGCGGGTTTGGATTTCTGAGCGGCGACGTCGCATTCCTGACCTCGGCGCTGATTGTCATCGATATCACGCTTGCGGGGCTGTTCTGGGCCATGGGGCCGGACAGTGATATCATCGGCAAGTTCTTGAAGAAGATCCTCTATGTTGGCTTCTTCGCACTGATCATTGGCAACTTTGCCCTCTTGGCCGATGTCATCTTTCGAAGCTTTGCCCAGCTCGGTCTCAATGCAACAGGTGGCACAATTACAGCCGCTGACATTGTCAGGCCCGGCTTCGTCGCTGCGACCGGGTATGATGCTGCTTATCCTTTGCTGGATGAGATCTCCAAGCTCACCGGCCCCATCGCCTTCTTCAAGAATTTCGTGATTATTGCGGTCCTTTTCCTCTCCTGGGTCATTACGCTGCTCGCCTTCTTTTTCCTGGCGATCCAGCTCTTCATCACGATCATTGAGTTTAAGCTGACCACACTGGCGGGATTTGTACTCATCCCCTTTGCGCTTTGGAACAAGACGTCCTTTCTGGCCGAACGTGTCCTTGGCAATGTGATCGCGTCCGGGATCAAACTCATGGTTCTCGCGATCATTGTCGGCATCGGCTCAACGATCTTTTCGACCATCACATCCACGTTTGCGCCGGATGCGGTGACTTTAGAACAAGCCGCATCGGTCATTCTCGGCTCCTTGGCCTTGCTTGCTCTTGGCATTTTTGGGCCCGGCATAGCAACCGGCCTGGTCTCAGGTGCACCGCAACTAGGGGCAGGGGCTGCTGTTGGCACTGTTGCAGGTGTCGAGGCCGGCTCGGCGGCCGGTGCAGCTGTTGCTGGCGGCGCTGCACGTGGCGCAGGGAACTTTGTCGGATCATCAGTCGGCGCCGCGGCCTCTATGACGGGCGGTGCGCGCACGGCTTACGCCATGGCGAGCACGGCTTCTGGCAAATCCGGTCTTAGCGGTATGGCCGCAGGGGTGACGGGTGTTGCATCAGCAGGCGCGGCGGGCGTCACAAAGCGTGCCCGCCATTTTATGGGTCGAATGTCTGGTCGTCGCCAAAACGGCGCACGGGCCGCTTTCATTACGACGGGCGGCGGTGGCGTGTCGCAAACCCCAAGCGCGGCAAATGATGGTGGCGGCGGCGGACCAAACTGGGCGCGCCGCTTCAAGTCCGGCCAAGCGCGACGTGACGCTGGCATGACCGCCGTAGCCGCAGTGCGCGATGGTGACCGCCCGGGCGCAGGCGCCGCCCCGCAGCTCAAAGACAATGAGGAGTAGTTCCAGATGATTTGGAAACGAACACTAAGCGCTTATGGCGATACACCCGAACCGGTCACGCCATATCAACGCGCGGCGCAAGCCTGGGACGACCGGATCGGGTCTGCGCGCGTCCAGGCGCGCAATTGGAGATACGCAGCACTTCTGGCGCTAGGCATGTGCCTGATCTTGGCAGGCGGGCTCGTCTGGCGCTCCACGCAAAGTTTCGTCACGCCCTATGTCGTTGAACTATCCACCGATGGTGTTGTTCGCGCCGTGGGACCCGCCAAGGCGGCTTATGAGCCGACCGATGCGCAAATTGCTTATCATCTCGCAGGCTTCATTCAGAATACGCGGTCTGTCTCGATCGATCCAGTCATTGTCCGCCAGAATTGGATGGATGCGTACGCCTATGCCACCGATCGTGCCGCAACGACGCTAAATGCATATGCCCAAGACAATGACCCATTCACCGACATCGGCAATCGCTCAGTCTCTGTCGATATTGTAAGCGTTGTACGCGCATCGGGCGATAGCTTTAACGTCCGCTGGCGCGAGACCGCCTTCAGAAACGGCGCTGAAGTCAGCCGCGAGAATTGGACCGCGACCCTTTCCATTATCAATGACACGCCGCGCGACGCTGAGACCCTGCATCTCAATCCGCTGGGGCTCTACGTCCACGGCATCAATTGGTCGAAAGACCTATCTTAGAAGGAGGCCTCAAGCCCATGAAGACAACATTGATTTCTATTCCCTTGAGCCTTCTGGCTTTGACCGCATGCGAGAGCCTGCAGCTTAGCCAGCCGCTCGGTCCTGACATCGCTCTTGATGAAGAGCCCTTTATCGAAGCGGTCTACCTCGACACCGACGATGAATTGGTCACGCAGGTCGGCTTCTCCACTGACGAACCGATCGTCGCGCGAACTTATAGCCCGTCTGTCAGTCCGGAAGATGTTCGAAGTAATGCTCCGACATCAAACCTCGCTCCTTATCAAGCCATCGATCAGGCGAACGCAAAAGCCGCGATTGAGCCGTCTGCCGCCAACTATATGAACGCGATCCAGATCTACCCCTACACACGCGGCGCCCTCTATCAGGTCTATACTGCGCCTGAGCAGGTGACCGACATTGCGCTCCAACCCGGTGAGGAGCTGATGTCGGTCTCAGCAGGCGATACGGTGCGTTGGGTGCTCGGCGATACGGTGTCCGGAATAGGAGACCAGGCCCAGGTCCATATACTGGTGAAGCCTATCCAGGCTGGTCTTAAAACCAATCTGATCATCACAACCTCTCGCCGCGCCTATCACCTCGAACTCCATGCCTTCAACGAGACTTATATGGCGGCTGTTTCTTGGCGATACGCTAACCAGCCACTGGTGCAGCGGCGTATAGTGTCATCCGAGGCGTCTGCAACGCGCGATCCGGTCGTTCCTGGCTTACAACTCGGGCGGCTAAAGTTTCGTTATGAAATCAGCGGAGATGAACCGCATTGGCGCCCAACGCGCGTCTTTGACGATACGCGCAAAGTCTACATTCAGTTTCCAACGCGGCTCGACCAGGGCGAAGCGCCGCCGCTTTTTGTGGTGGGCCGAGACGGTAAAACCCAACTCGTGAATTACCGGATGCGGGACAATTACTATGTCGTGGATCGTCTCTTTTCTATGGCCGAACTCCGACTAGGTGAGAAGAGCCAAGATGTGGTGCGGATTTCGCGAAGCGATCTTGAAGGCGTGTCTTAATGTCTGCGCCTAATCACGTTGGAAGCAATGACGACCTTCTTATTCGCGCCGCGCCTGCGCCGGTAAAACGGTTCAACAAAAAAGCGATTGCGGTTGTTATCGGCGGCGCTGCCTTGCTGGTGCTTGGCAGTTTCTCACTTGCCTTAAGTCCAAAATCCGATGCTGCTGATACCGCGCAGCGTGAACTTTACTCAACGAAGAACAAGCCAAAAGCAGATGGGCTCGCAGACCTGCCCGTCACCTATGCGAGTCTAACACCTGAAATCCCGAGACTAGGTCCAGCGCTGCCAGGGGATTTAGGTGCTCCCATTCTTCAAGCGCATCGCGAAGGCCGGATCACACTTGATGATGACTTGCCGAGATATGTAGACCGTCTGGATCAACCGGATCGGCCGAGCCCAGAAGAGCTTGCGGCAACGGAGCGGGCGCTCGCAGCCCGCGAAAGCGGTTTGTTCTTCTCTAATCGCTCCGAAACAGCCAGCGCGGATCGACGGTTAGATGTTAGCGGGGGGCAACCAGCTAAGGCGAGAGATCCGTTTGAAATGCTAAATGCCCTCCAAGCAGCGGCAATACCAACCAGCTTTAATCACGACCCAAATCATCAAGGACGCAAAGAAGAGTTTGTAGCGTCCGGTTCGAACAGTCCGATCTATAACCCCCATCGGATCGAACACCCTTTATCGCCCTGGCAGGTCATGGCGGGTACGGTTATTCCAGCAACGCTTTTGACGGGGATCAATTCTGATCTTCCCGGACAGGTCATTGGGCAGGTGACCGAGCCGGTCTATGACACCGTGACGGGAGAGGTCGTGCTCATCCCGCAAGGCAGCCGCCTGATGGGACGCTATGACAGCGTCGTGGCCTATGGGCAATCGCGAGCGCTCATCGTTTGGAATCGCATCATTATGCCGGATGGTAGTTCTATCCGGATTGAGAACCTGCCCGGCGTGGATAGTCGCGGAAATGCGGGGCTCAAAGACCACGTCGACAATCACTCGCTGCGCTTTTTCTCTGCCGCAGCGCTCTCGAGCCTAATCAGCATCGGCACAGAGCTTTCTGCAGATGATGATGAGAATATTGCACGCGCGCTTCGCGACGCAGCCCAAGACGGCGCATCGCGTGTCGGCGATGAAGTGGTACGCCGCCAACTTGCCGTCCAGCCCACAATTACAATCCGGCCCGGCTGGCGGTTTCGTATCCTGGTCCACCAGGACCTGATCATGACCCCATATGGAGATCCAAAATGAACGCAGCAGAACTAAAAATCGGACCCTTGAAAGATAAAAAGCCGGTCAAATTTAGCATCGATGTCGATGCGGACTTGCATTCGGATTTGAAAGATTACGCCAAGGTCTATGAACAAGCCTATGGCCAACGCGCGGACGTCAAAGCGCTTATCCCCTCGATGCTTCGTTCATTGATGGACAGCGATGCCGGTTTCAAGCGCGCTCGAAGAGCAATGAAGGACTAATTCAGTAACGGAGGCAAAAAATGGCCAATATCGGAATCTTTACCAGAACCCGAAATGGGTTTGAGGGCACTATAACGACCCTGACTTTATGTATGTCGGCGCGGTTTGTGCGGAACAAAAATAAGCGCGGCGACCGCTCTCCAGATTATTTCATCAAAGCGGGAGACAGCGACCTCGGGGTAGGGTGGGATGCGCAATCGCAAGGCGATGACCCAAAGGATTACATTAAATGTGTATTGGATGACCCGAGCTTCGTCGCACCGGTTCAAGCAGCTTTGTTTCTCCGAAATGACGGCGCTGACTTGGTTTGGAAACGCCAGTCCTAATCATGGCGATAGACCGGCCACCTCATTCAGATGTTTCCGAGCATGACTTAGAGCATGCGACCGAGGTGGCGGCTGAATTGGTTCGAAGGTTCGGCAACGCCTATTGGCCTTTCTTCGAACGGTTAGAGCGTGAGCTGGGAGAGCGCCGCGATCGCGCAAATCGGCTGGTTCGATTTACCAAGGAGCGTTCGAACCGTTAGCGCGCAGTTCAATTATCCCCACGTGAAGTTTTGTCACTCTCCTTCAGGCGTTCTATCAATCGTTTTATCGATTCAGGCAAAGGTTCGGACAAAATGTTCGCGTGGCCGGAGACCAATTCAGAATGCAAATCACTTCTGGCTTTACTCGCAATCAAGGGAGTGTCTTCGTTTAATCCAGGTTTTTGTTCTTGTTTTCGATTTTTACTCATCAATTCCCCTTAGTGATGGCAAGTGATTCCAAAACTGAGCCTCTCAGGCTGGCGGATATACACATAGTGCGGCGTGAAAGAATTGATCTGGATCAATTTGTGGGACCAAATTTCTTTAGTTTTGAAGGTTTAGAGCGAGGGCGCTTAAGGCTGGTGTACGGCTGATAAGCGCGGCGGTTTCGATCTAATTTATACGTCCATACAAAGTACATCTCAGCCAGCGCACATCAGGAGTGCGCCGCTGCGTTGTCTTTCGATCTATAAATTTTCGCTCCAGCGCGTAAGCTATGACAAGATCGCGAAAAAAATGGAGTGGCGGTTATGCCCAAAAAAAACGCTAGACTTGTTCTATTGGTCGCCTCTGCAGGTTTTCTCTTTGCGGGCAGTTGCTCTCAGGCACCAGAGTCTGAAACGCCAGCGCCTATCGAGAGCAACGAGGTTGTCGTCCTCGAAAGTATGGATGAAACGACAGCGAGAACCGATCTATCGCTCGTCAATGGTCCAGAGTTGAGCGAACTGGAATTCGGACCAGAGAACACCTTGTTTGCTGCGAGCAACCAAACTGAGGCGATATATGCGTTTCAACTCCGAGCAAGTGATATCGGAGAAGCCCCGGCTCAACCGACTCCATTTAATCTGGAATCATTAGGCACTGAATTGTCGCTTCTTTTTGGGGTTCAGCCTTTGGATGTCATCTACAACGACCTAGCGGTTCATCCTGTATCGTCTGAGGCATATTTGAGCGTTAACGTACGAGCGGAGACTGGAGAGTTTCCGGCTCTTGTCAGAATAAAGCAAAATGGCGAGCTATCGGTTATCAACACGAGCGACCTCGAATTTGATAAAATAGAACTTTCTGATCCGGCAGACGAGGATATCGTTTTTTGGCGAGATGTCCCCGCCGCATCGCTGACCGTTACTGACCTTGAATTCAGCGATGGAAAACTCCTCGTGGCCGGATTGTCCACAGGTGAATTTGCATCGACCCTAAGAACGATTGACTTCCCTTTTGATGAAAAAGTCAGCTCTTCAAGCATAGAGATCTTTCACACGGCACATAATCAAAATGAAACGAGAGCTCCGATCAGGGCGATGACTGTTGCCATGGTCAATGGAGAGCGTACTTTGATCGCAGCATATACATGCACGCCTCTGGTCACTATCCCTGCCAGTTCGTTGCAAGATGGAGAGCATGTGTTTGGCAAAACCATCGCTGAACTGGGCTATGGAAATGTTCCTGTTGAAGTCCTGTCGATTTCGACTCTCAATATGCAAACTCAGCAACCCGAAGAATTTGTGCTTGTGATAAATCGTGAGATGAGCGCCAATCTCATTCGAATGGAAGACTTAGCCGCCGCGGCTGCCGCCCCAGGTATCACAACCGCTTTTAAGGGGCTTGGGGACACTATGGGCGTTGAGAATTCACGCCATCCCTTGAGTGGTGTCATTCAAGCGGACGTGCAAGATGCCCAATTCATTCTTATTCTCAAACGGAACATTGATTCAGGCGAAATAGAATTGGTGTCGCAAATGAAAGGGTCTTATTTCCGACTTTCAGACTTCGTTAGCGAGTACAATTTTCCTGACTATGACTACGCAGAAAGTCAGGGCATGACCCAGATGTTCCATAACATGGTCAAACCTATGGAAGGCTATCCCGAACTTGTTCGCAATTAGGGATTAGAGACGTAAATCGTGTCGGGCCCATATTGGTTGGTTGGTCTATCTTTTCTGACTGTTTCATCGGCTCAGGCGCACTTAGGGTCAAATAGCTGCTTTCCAGGCGCATTGCCGAATGTCGTAGATGTATATCCAACATCTGATCGTTTGCCGGAAAATACTTTGCGGTTTTATATCTATTTCAGCGCGCCAATGGATAGAGGTTCCGTTTTTTCAGCTATTTCGCTCAATGATCGAAATGGACAAAACATCGAGAATGGCTTCCTAAAAAACGTGAATGATTTGTGGTCACCGGATGGGACGCGCCTCACGCTATTAATGGACCCTGGCCGGGTCAAAACAGGCTTGTACGCGAATGATGCGTTTGGTCAGGCATTGAAGGCAGGTGGGCGCTACACGCTCTCGATTGGGACCACGGCGACAAGCAACCAAGGGTGTCCGCTTAGCGAACCTCATTTGAAAACGTTTGAAGTGAGCGACAGAGATCAATCTGTTCCAAATCCTCTGTTTTGGTCTATCGCTGCTCCCGACGCGGGAAGTTTTGATAGTCTAAAAATTGAAATGAGCGAGATGATTGACCACCTATCACTTGCCTATCGCATACGCGTACTTTCGTCTTCCGATGCGCCGATACCAGGGCGGATAGATATCGGTGCTGAAGAACGCGCCTGGTATTTCACACCTCATAATTCGTGGGACGATGACGAATACACGATTAGAGTTGATCCGGTATTGGAAGACATAGCCGGAAACCGAATGACGGGTCTCTTCGACCGGCCTGTGGACGCGGATCAAGACACGATGCCGAAACCACGCTACATTCAATTTAACCCCGTCTCAGCCCCCTGAGTGATCGGACCAGCTCCAATGCCGCTATAGTCGCTTGCGATGATTTGAAAATGCTTCATTCCGCTGAGCAAAATTAGTCTGTCGTTCAACGGAGTTGGATCGCCGAACGACCATATCGATCGATCTTAATATCGATGGCTATAGCTCCCGGAAGTTAGCTTCTTGTCCAGAATACAGCTCGCCACAGTCAGCAACCAGAACACCATTGCTGGAGCCATCGCTGAGAATGGGTCACCTGAAAACAAATGTGACGCGACCGCGCCAAGCGTTGCGAAAAATAGGCCCGCATAAGCCCATTCCTTGAGTGTTCTCGAACGAGGCTGCCATATCCCGACGACAGCGAGAACATAAGACACCCCAAGAATGTATGATAGGTAATCCGGGTAGCCGAGGTGAGCGAGAGACTCTAAAATAGAGGCTTGCATCGTTAGCTTTGAGAATGCTGTCGATAGTAGACCGAGTGACAAAATGCCCTTGAGTACAAAGAACACAATTTTCATAATCGAGTTGTCCTTCCTATTGTTATCGGCCGATCTCCAAGCTGGAAATCAAACGGTTCACCAGTCTTAGATCGTGTTTTCGCTCAATTGGTTTCGACCAGGCATCAACCGTGCTTGCGACGAAAGAATTGACGCCTGCTGCGCCAATGTATCTGGAGGGCTTGGGATTATCGATATCGACTAATCGCACATCTCATGTGCGTCTGAACATTTGATATAAGCAGCGTCTCAGCGCTTTGAGCATTGCTCGGTCAGAACCGCTTTCCCTGTGGATTCGAATTATGACACAGTTCAATGGTGCGCCTAGGTCTCGCGCGATGGTAAGCTCGAATTGATCCTAGAACGATGAGTAAATCAGCATTTCATCGCAATTGGTATAAGTCGCCCCATCAAGGAGTGTAGCGCGCTCGCAATAGCCGCACTGACGGCTAGGCCAAACGGATCCCCCTAGGCGGGAACGCCAACACCGAAGTGAGGGGGCAGTCGAACCAGTCAAATTGTTCAACAAGCTCAAGTCAAAACAATGCTGATCTCTAAGAGAGACTAGAGCGGTATCGCGTGGAAGTGTTCCTAGGGTGTCTCTAAACACCTATCACGCGTTATCAAAAACCAAGCGAACAAGAGACCTGCGGATCAGTTTTTTTTCAGTCCCTTTTTCGCCCCGGTTGCGAAACGGCAGCTCCCATTCTTGATGATTAAGAAACAACCGCACAGCCAATGTGCGAACGGAGAGGCCGTTTTCGTTTAACAACAGCGCGTCTGCGGGGTACAGTATTTGAAGAGATAATCACCAACCAAAACAACCGAAATGGCAACTACAAAAGACCCCTCCCTCTACTCGCAATGGCCACAGTCTGATGTCCATCAGTGAGGTCATTGAACCCTATGTGGTTGCCAAGGGGCCGATCTTATTGCGTCGCTTTCTCCCCTCTCCGAAGCGACAAATGGTCGGTCCCTTTATTTTTCTAGATCAAGCTGGTCCAACGCAGATCCGGGTAACAAGTCAATCGGGCTGTTCTGAACATCCTCACTCGGGGACCGCGACACTCACTTATCTTCTCAACGGCAACCTCACCCACCGCGATAGCGCTGGTGGCTATGCGGAGCTCTCTTCTGGTGATTTGGCGTTAATGACCGCAGGCAGCGGTATCACGCATGAGGAGAAACCGCAGGGCGATTCTATCGGAACGTTGCGTGATCTTTACTTCATAGAAGCTTGGCTAGCATTGCCAGATGATCTCGAAAATTCTGAACCAAGTTTTGAGCATCATAAGCACCGCAGTTTGCCAGAAGTTTGTTTTGAATCTGGATCGGCTTGGGTGCTGGTTGGTGAAGGGTGGGGTGAGACAGCGCCAACAACGAGCTATACGAGAACCGTGCTAGCCGATATTAGTATTGAGCCCGGAGGACTTTTGCCGCTGGAGCTAGACTATGAGGAGATCGCGATTTTCCTTATGCAAGGAGATGCGTCGCTAAATGAGGCTCCCCTTCAAGTTTGCGCAATGTCTGTTTACCGATCGGTTGGAGTGCCCGTTTTGAAAAGCAAGTCAGGGTGTCGCGCAATTGTGCTCGGGGGAGACTCGTTTTCCTCACCCCGTTTCATAGAGCAAAACTTCGTCGCGTCATCGAAGGTCCTGCTAGAAAGTCAGGCGAGTAAGTATCGCAATGGAGAATTTCCGAGCTTGTTGTCTGAATATTATGCTCAAATACAAAATCTCAGAAATTGAACAACGAGTGACATGACGCTCTCACGGGATTTAGATCATCTTATCGCGGAGCGAACGAAACAAGTTGACCCGACATCTACATTTAGCGCTTAGCGGCCAAGTTGTCTGAGGGCCGCCAACAGATTGGCTTCATCGTTTTCCTGAACCAGCTTTTGGTCGACCTGGTTCCACGCGCTGTCCCACGAACCTATTCCGAATATACCTATTACTTTGCCTCCAAAGAAGGGTAATTGAGATTCTAGAATTCCCAACACGCCTGCGCCGGCGCGTTTGCCAGGAGTTGCACATAACACCACCATGGGCTTACCCTGCCAAACCTTTGAATTAATTCTGCTCATCCAATCGTGAATATTCTTCCAGGCTGAGGTCACATATCCATTGTGTTCGGCGAAGGAAACGAGAACCGCATCCGCTGCGCCGATGAAGGAGTAAAATTCGTGTGCCGCTGTGGGGATGCCCTGTTCGCGCTCACGATCGATCGAGTAAATTGGCATCTCAAAGTCGTTCAAATCCAGATAGCTAAATTTAGCATCTGGAACGATGTCCGACTTCAGCACCCTAGCTGCATAGTGAACCAAATCTCTATTAATCGAGTGCCGGCTACTGGACGCCGAAAATGCAAGAATGTTCATTTAGTATTTTGATGTTCGAGCTGATAAATTGTCTATAACTAAATCGATGGAGCCATCTTTTTGTTCCAATAGAGCTGCAAATTGAGCTCTAAGCTCTAATGATAGCCAGAGAGTATTCCCGCGATCGCGAACGGCAACATCATAGATTCGATAGTCCTCTCCCTGGTGGAAGATCCGCCACAGTAATATACTGTCCCCAGCTTCGCCGAGATGAAAAACGGTCTCCACAATACAATCTGTTGGACGACGATCATGCGATCCCAGGATTTCGGCTTGCGCGCCATCTGAATTGGAAACAGAGGCGTGAAGCATCTCCACGAAATAGTGTTGCAGTGCGAGATTGAAGCGCTGCAAGTTGGCTTTCGATTGGAATTTGGAGTGCTTGCCCAGCGTAAAATTGGCGATACGAGCAATGTCGACTTTCTCAACCACGAAGTCTTGCAGCGTATTCGCATGTTTCCCTGACAAAGGGTCATCAAATTGGGTCAAAGCAGCCTTAACGGACGCATCCATGAACTGTTCACAAGCCTCGTCGGCCAATGCTTTGCCGGATAGGCCCAAAGTCATTGCCAGGATCACTCCAATTTGCGGTGCGATACGCATGGTGCGTCAAAACCTTTCATATGAAAACGCTACATCAAACAAAATACATATCACTTTGTTCTACGGGCCATAACGCCAACCAGCGCGCAGGACTTGTGCGCTTCGAGTCAAATCCGGGAAGATCTCAATAAATCAATTCTTGTGGGCGCCGATATCCGCAAACGCGCTGCCGCTGCGCGCTCAGATGACTTGAGCAACTTCGATTTTCGAACACTCTAGCCTTTCGAACAAACAAAAAGACCGATCGAGCAAAGCTCTAGCTTTCGCTATAGGTCCGCGCTTGAGCCGGCGGGAAAATCGATGATGGATAAACAAAGTCTAAGAATGAACTCAAAACAACACGACCATTCCAGGCAGCGAGACAGCATCGATGCAAAGCACTGGCAAAATCGGCTGTATGAATTTAGAACCGGCTTCGGCGAGCTAAAACAGCTTTTCCTTTCGAGCGCGTTGCTCGCACTCATTTGCATGAGCTCAGCCGCGCCGGCTACGGCGCAAGAACAAGTGCCATCGGAATGCGATGAAGTTTGCCAGGCAACGCGCGAGTCTCAAGATCCAACGGCCGCTGTTAACGGGGTGTTCCTGAGCAATTCCATTGGATTCGGGCCATCTAGCGATGATACGCTCTATAATTTTCAGGTGCAGCCAATCGCGACAATCGCCCAACAAGAATGGGGTAACGTCCTTCTTCGCGGCGTAATTCCTGTGCTTGGTGTTCCTGTTCCAGATGGTACGCCCATGGGACGAGAAACAGAATGGGAGATTAGCGATACAATCCTCCAAGCCTTTATAATTCCGTCCGATCAGAACGGGCCTTTGACCTTCGCCTTCGGGCCGCAAATCTCGCTCGACACGCACACTGACGACGCAACTCAGGGCGCAGGGTGGGGCGGTGGAATAGCAACCGCCGTTTTCGGCGCCTCAGGACCGATGACCTATGGCGCGCTCGTCAATCATCTATGGGGTGAAGACGACTACAGCACCTCAACGATTCAACCTATTGTATTCTATAACTTGAATACCCCCGGCATTGGAGACTGGTTTTTTGGATATAACAATTCAATCACTTATGATTGGTCTGCCGACGATAATGCCTGGGAAGTGCCTGTCGGATTAAGCGCTGGCAAGACGTTTATTCTAAAATCAAAAAAGGCACTGTCATACCGAATTGGCGCCTACAGTTTGGTGGAAACAGCGACCGGGGGCAACGATTGGGAACTCACCTTCAGTGCAAGCCTGCTCTATTGATTGACGAACTTTATCACCACACAACGTTGCAGCTGGGGCGAGGGACAAAATGATTGCTTATCAGATTCTATCGTTCTTTATGTTTGCACACCTCACGGCTGCGATCGAACCTTGTGTTGATTGCCCGAGCGTATTCGCAGGTGAAACAAGAGTTGTTCAATCCTTTCAATTGAAACAGGAGACGCGTTTCGCAAAACTCCCTAAGGGGCGATTGGATGAAAAAGATGCGCCTCCGCCGCCTCCGCCGCCGCCCCCAAACCCAAGGCCAGATCCAGGACCAGCTCCGAAGCCTAAGCCGGCGCCGCCCCCTTCACCCGCGCCAAAACCAAAGCCGAAACCCAAACCCAAACC